>DASTYR010000171.1:0-4781 GCA_035764795.1 Solirubrobacterales bacterium
CCGGGCAGCTACGAGGCGCTCTTCCACGAGGTGGCAGAGCCACGCTTCCTGGTCGACCTGACGAGCGGCGAGGCGGGCGATGCGCTGCTGTCGCCGATGCTCGAGCGCGCGATCGGCGTCATCTACCGGCCAGAGACCGAGCGCGCCAGCCACTACTTCTCGGCCCTGCTGGCGGGCCAGTTCGACGCCGTCATCCACATCGACGAGACGCGAGCCGTCGAGCCCCTGGAGCGGGCCGTCGGCTGGGAGGTCGCGGAGCCGCCCGAGACCTACCCGAGCGCACTGTGAGCACCGCGGCATGAACCTGCGCAGCATCTCGATCGGCCGCCTCGCCGGCATTCCGATCGGCGTCCAGCCGTTGTGGCTGGTGATCGTCGGGCTGATCACCTGGTCGCTGGGGGCGGTCTATTACCCGGAGGCCGTCTCGGGCATCGCCCCGGCCCTCGCCTACGGCCTCGGCCTGCTCAGCGCCCTCTTGCTCTTCGCCAGCATCCTCCTGCACGAGCTGGGCCACAGCGTCGTCGCACGCCGGCACGGCGTCGAGGTCGAGGAGATCGACCTCTGGCTGCTCGGCGGCATCGCCCGGATGAAGGGCTACCCGAAGACCGCCGGCGACGAGCTGCGTTTCGCGCTGGCGGGGCCGGCGGTTACGGCCACGATCGCCCTGCTCTTCGGCGTCGTCGCGGCGCTGCTCCCAGCCGCGGCGCCGGACGCGGTGCGGGCGGTGATCGAGTACCAGCTGTACGTCAACGCGGCGATCCTCGTCTTCAACCTGCTGCCCGCCTTTCCGCTCGACGGTGGGCGGGTCGCCAGGGCGATGCTCTGGCAGCGGACCGGAGACCTCGATCGCGCCACGGCGAGGGCGGCCTCGATCGGGCGCGGCTTTGGCTACGGCATGATCGCGCTCGGGCTGCTCGGAACGGCGGCGGGAGGGCTCGGCGGCATCTGGCTCGCCCTGATCGGCTTCTTCGTCATCGTCGCCGCCAGAGGCGAGGAGGGCGGCCTGCGCGTGCGCAACGCCTTCGCCGGTCGCGAGGCAGGCAAGTTCATGTCCTTTCCCGCGATCGCCGTTCCGGCTGAGATGAGCGTCGAAGACGCGGTCGAGCGCTTCTTCATCCGCCATCGCTACTCAGCGTTCCCGGTGCTCGACGGCGACAGGCCGATCGGCCTGATCGATGCGACGGCTATCGAAGGCGTCCCGGGCGCACGTCGAGCGAGCACCACGGCGGGCGAGGTCGCCCTCTTCGTGCCGGACCTCCTGATCGACGAGCACCAGGACGTCGCCGGCCTGATCGAGCGGGACGCCTTCCAGCGGTTTGGGCGCGCCATCGTCGTCACCGACGGTGGTGAGCTCGGCATCCTCTCGGTCACCGACGTCGACCGAGCGCTGCGTGCACTCGACCTCAGGGCACGACCAGAACCGACGCCGGCGCGCGGCGAACGACTCGCTCGCTGACGCTGCCCAGCGCCCCGCGAGGGTTCGCGCCCCGTCTGCCGAGCGCGATCAGCGAGGCCTGGCAGGCACGCGCCGCCGCGAGGATCCGCTGGGCCGGATCGCCACTCGATTCGGCGACGACGGGGGCCGCGCCGGTCGCCCGTTCGAGCATCGTCAGCTGTTTGAAGAGATCCCGATGACGCTCGGGATTCCCGTCGGCAACGAAGGCGACGTGCAGCTCCGATCCGCGTGCCCTGGCAACGGCCGCGGCGGCTTTCGCAGCTGCCCAGGAGCCTGCCGATCCGTCGCTGGCCAGCAGGATGCAGCTGGGGAAGTTCCCCTCGTCCGCCGTGCGCCGGGAGATCAGCAACGACTGCCTGGCGCGGTAGGCCACTTCGGTGGCGGTGCGGCCGAGGACGACACGTCCGACACGTGGCCCCGCGTGGCATCCGAGGACGAGCAGCTCGCGCTTGGCGCCCTCGCTCAGCAGCAGATCGCTCAGCCGCTTCCCCCGGTGCAGGCTTGTCGAGGCGCGCACGCCGGCACGTGTGGCGTGCGCGGCCGCCCTGCGCAGGGCATCGCGCGCATCGCCGTCGTCGGGCTCCTCCCCGTCCCCGACCGTGCCGAGATCGGAGATCGCGACGAACGCGAGCCTCGCAGGGTGCGAAGCGAGGTCGATCGCCTGCCTCATCGCCTCGTCGCTGCCTCTACTGCCGTCCACGGCGCAGAGGACCTCGCCGAAGGGAGGTGGGGCGAGCGGTACCGGCGTCTCTCGCACCGAGTCTCGCTCCGCCCTGGGCGCGGCGGCGGTCATTTCTCCCATGCGATGAAGCTAGGTCCACTCGCTTTCGACGCCATCGGGGGAAGGCCCGCATCTCGCCCAGGGATTTCCCCGGATGACCGGGAGAGGCCCAGCGTGAAGACTTGTCGAACAACCCGAGGACGTCGACAGGAGGACCGATGACCGCAGCCAACACCACCGATTTCCGCCGGTCCGTGACCGAGGCGATGAGGTCGCTCGGGCCTCGCCTTCAGGTTCAGCAAATATCCAAAGCGACGCCCGAAGCGCCGATCGAGCAGGTGGTGCGCGAGCGGCTCTACGGCAAGAGGCGCGGTCGCACTTGAAGCCACGGGTGCTGATAATCGGCGGCAACGTCGCCGGTCTGGAGATGGCCCTAGCCCTCCGCGACCTCGCCGGCGACCAGGTCGAGATCGAGATCCGCGACCCCCGCGAGCAGTTCGTCTACAAGCCGTTCTCGGTCGGGGCGCCCTTCGGCGCGGCGCGCATCTCTCGCTATTCCCTCCCGGACCTGGCTGAGCGCTGCGGCGCCTCCTTCGAGCTCGACAGCATCGTCTCCGTGGACGGCGACAAGCATCTGGCCACTACCCACGACGGCGAGGCCGTTCCCTACGACTATCTCGTCGTCGCCTGCGGTGTCCGGTTGCTGCAGGGAGTTCCCGGGGCGTGCACGTTCTGGGGCGTCGACGACGAGGGTGAGATCGCGAAGGTCATCCGCCGGCTGCGTGAAGACGAGCTCCGAAGCCTCGTCTTCACCATGCCGGGCGGTTGCAGCTGGGCCCTGCCGCTGTACGAGCTTGCCCTCTTCGCGGCCGCCGAGACGGCGAAGGCAGACGTGCACGACACTCGCCTCGCGATCCTCACCCCGGAGGACGGGCCTCTCCAGCTTTTCGGCACCCGCGCCGGCGAGCAGATGGCGGAGTTGCTCGCCGAGCGGGGTGTCGACCTGCTGACCGGCGCTCACCCGGTCAAGTTCGAGGCGGGTCGCCTTCACATCGCTCCGGATGGGGGCGTTCAAGCGGATGCGGTCGTCAGCCTGCCTCGCATGGAGGGACGGCGCATCGCCGGCGTCCCGCACGACTCCGACGGCTTCATCGCCGTCGACGAGCACGGGCGGGTGAGGGGGATGGAGCGCGTCTTCGCCGTCGGCGACGTGACCAACTTCCCGGTCAAGCAGGGTGGGATCGCGACCCAGGAGGCGGATGCCGCCGCCGCGATGCTGGCCTCCGAGCTCGGCGGCGACACCGAGCCGCAGCCGTTCGATCCGATCCTGCGCGGCGTGTTGTGGACCGGTGAGAAGCCCCGCTACCTCTACGGCAGGCTGACCGGCGGGCACGGTGAGACGTCCACCCTCAGCGAGCAGCCGCCGTGGCCCGCTCAGGAGGGCAAGATCCTGGGCCGCTACCTGACCCCCTTCCTGGTGGCGAGCACGGAGATAGGGACGAACGGGAACCGTTCCGAGCAGGCAAAAAAGGCCCAAGGGGTGTCCTGATCGGCGTACGATTGGCCTTGTGGCCGCCGAACGCGAGGAGAGGCGTGGGCCGCACAGCGAGCGGCTGCTCGAGGTTGCCCGCGAGCTCGTCTCCGAGCTCGACCTCGAGGCGGTGCTCGCCCGCGTCCTGGATGCCGCCCGCGAGCTGACCGACTCGAAGTACGCGGCGCTGGGAATCCTCGACGAGCACAAGGCCGAGCTGGAGCGCTTCCTCTACCGGGGGATCGACGAGGAGACGCGGCGCTCGCTCGGATCGCTGCCGCGCGGACACGGAATCCTCGGTGAGCTGATCCGCCGGCCGCAGCCGGTCCGGATCGCGAGCATCGGCGATCACCCGCACTCCTACGGGTTTCCTCCGGGCCATCCGCCGATGACGACCTTCCTCGGCGCGCCGATCGTGATCGGCGGCGAAGCGTGGGGGAACCTGTACCTGACCGACAAGGCGGGAGGTCGTGAGTTCGACCAGGCCGACGAGGACCTCGTCGTCCTGCTGGCCCAGTGGGCCTCGGTCGCGATCGACAACGCCCGCCTCCACCAGGAGCTCCTTCGCCGTCGAGTCGAGCTGGAGCGCGCGGTGCGCGGCTTGGAGGCGAACGTGACCATCGCCCGCGCGGTGGCCGGGGAGACCGAGCCGCAGCGCGTCCTGGAGCTGGTCGCAAAGCGTGGCCGCGCCCTGCTCGAAGCGCGGACGTTGATGGTCCTCCTCGTCGAGGGAGACGAGCTGGTCGTCTCCGCGATCGCCGGAGAGGCCGGTCCCGGGCTCGGTGTGCGCCTGCCGCTCGACGACTCGCCGCTGGCCGAGCTGCTGCGCTCCGAGCGCTCCGAGCGGATCTCCAATACATCGAGCCGGGCGCGAGCGGTGGTCGAGAGCCTGTCGATTCCTCCGTCGGCGGCGCTGCTGGTGCCGATCGTCTATCGCGCCCGCGCCAGGGGTGTCCTGGCCGCATTCGATCGCTCCGGCGAGAAGGGGGGCAAATTCAGCTCCGACGACGAGCTGGTCGCCACCTCGTTCGCCGCCGCGGCGGCGACCGCGATCTTCACCGCTCGCACGGTGG
>DASTYR010000172.1:0-2323 GCA_035764795.1 Solirubrobacterales bacterium
CGCGCGGATCGGCGTGGCTCGCGGCTTGAGCTGCGTACACCCAGCCAGCCGGTGATCGCCTTCGCCGACCCCGAGAGGGTGCGGCAGATCATCCGTATCCTGCTTGATAACGCCCTCATCCACACGCCAGAGGGCGTCAGCGTCACCGTGAGCACCTACTCAGTCAACCGCCGCGCCGAGTTGACCGTCTCCGACGACGGGGAGGGCATCCCGCAGCGCGTCCAGAAGCGGCTCTTCGAGCGCTTCTACACCGCCAACCCTTCGGGTGGCTCGGGGCTCGGCCTGGCGATCGCCCGCGAGGTTGCGCAGCGGATGGACGGCGGTATGGGGTGCTCTTCGAGCCGACGCTTCACCGCCTTCACGCTCGATCTACCGCCGGGACGGAGTGGCGCCCCCGCCTTCGCCGGAGTGGGGCCCGAGGCATGAAGCGGGCAATCCTGGCGCTGGCGGCAGTCACGATCGTGCTGCTCGCCGGCTGCGGAGGCGACGAGGAGCGTGGCGATGCCGGCGGCAGCTTCGCCGGCACCAAGACCACGACCGAGGTCGTCGTGCAGGCGGCCAGCGAGGGCTTCGACCCGGCCGAGATCTACCGCAAAGCCTCGCCGGGCGTGGTCACGATTCGCTCGATCTTTCCCCAGGGCGGAGGCGAAGGCTCGGGGTTCGTGCTCGACACCGACGGCCGGATCGTCACCAACGCCCACGTCGTCACCGAAGGCGAAGGTGGCGAACGCGAGGAAGCCGACGCGGTCTTCGTCGAGTTCCCCGACCGCAACGTGGTGCCGGCCGAGATCGTCGGCTACGACCCCTTCGCCGACGTCGCCCTGCTCGAGCTGGAGCCAGCGGGCTTCGAGCTGCACCCGCTCGAGCTCGGCGACGACAGCGAGCTGGTTGTCGGCCAGCCCGTCGCCGCGATCGGCAGTCCCTTCGGCGAGCAGCAGTCGCTCTCGATCGGGATCGTCTCGGCGACCGACCGCTCGGTTCGCTCGCTCACCCAGTTCCAGATCGAGGGCGCGATCCAGACCGACGCCTCGATCAATCCGGGTAACTCCGGCGGCCCTCTACTCGACGCCGCAGCGCGGGTGGTCGGCATCAACCAGCAGATCGAGACGAGCTCCGGCGCCAACGACGGGGTCGGCTTCGCCGTCCCGATCTCAGCCGTGAAGCGCTCCGTCGCCCAGCTGAAGCGCGACGGCGACGTCGAGTACGCCTACATCGGCGTCTCCAGCCAGTCGCTCTACCCGCAGCTCGCGGATCGGCTCGGAATCGACGCCGACTACGGCGGCCTGATCGCCGAAGTCGTCGCGGGCGGCCCCGCCGAGCAGGCCGGCCTCGAGGGAGGCGACGAGCAAATCCGCTTCCAGGGCGTCCCTTACAAAGTCGGGGGCGACGCGATCCTCGCCATCGAAGGCCATGAGCTGATCCGCCCCGACGACCTCGCCCGCTACATCGCCTCGCATCGACCCGGCGAGAAGGTGACGCTCGAGGTACTTCATGAGAACGGCGATCGCGAGGATGTCGGCGTCGTCCTCGACGCGCGGCCGACCGACGGCTCCTAGGCTCGGGCGGCGGGCGTCAGACCGCTCCTGTCTGTAGAAATCCGCGGGTGCTTCAGGAAGTAGCGCTCGGACAGAAGTCGCTCGCCGACTACACGCACATCGCCGGCAAGGAGATGAGCGAGCGCATCCGCGAGCTCGCCGAGCCGCTGCAGGGCCACCGGGTCCTGCACGTCAGCGCCACCGCCTTCGGCGGCGGCGTCTCGGAGATCCTCTACACCATCGTGCCGCTGATGCGCGACGCCGGCCTCGACGCGCACTGGCACGTCATCTTCGGCAAAGAGGAGTTCTTCAACGCGACCAAGCTCCTGCACAACTCGCTGCAGGGGGCTGAGGAGTCGCTCACGGACGAGCAGTGGGAGCTGTTCGACGAGATCAACGCGATGAACGCCCGCGACCTCCACGGGGAGTGGGACACGATCATCGTCCACGACCCGCAGCCGATCGGCCTGCGCCGCGGGGCTCGGGACAAGAGCCGCAACTGGATCTGGCGCTGCCACATCGACCTCTCCGAGCCGAACCCGGCGCCGATCGCGCGCCTGCAGCCGCTGATCGAGGAATACGACGCGACGGTCTGGCACATGCCGGCCTACGTGCCGGACGGAATCGACGGGCACAACGGCGTCAACATCATCCCGCCGGCGATCGATCCGCTCTCGCCGAAGAACATGGCCTTCTCGCCCGACGACGCGGCCTTCGTCTGCAACCAGTTCGGCATCGACGTCGACCGGCCGCTGATCACCCAGGTCTCGCGCTTCGACCCCTGGAAG
>DASTYR010000173.1:0-3450 GCA_035764795.1 Solirubrobacterales bacterium
AGACGGAAAGAGGAACGGTCAAGAGGGCATGGCAGCCTACCTTGCTGTTCTGACGGCTATCTGCAGCAATCAGAAGTCAGCACGGCAACCCCAGGAATGCTGGGGACGAGACCTCGGCCGGGACACCCGGAAATCCTCCGCGTGACCTCATGTTGCCCCAGGCGTTGCCCCATGAGCGATTTTGCACCCCTTTGTCTGCACCCCCAGACAAACAAAAACCCCGCATTTGCGGGGCTTTCGTCCTATAGCGGGGGCGGGATTCGAACCCGCGACCTTCGGGTTATGAGCCCGACGAGCTACCTGGCTGCTCCACCCCGCGGCGGTAGGGCAATGCTAGCAGCGGCTCGGGGGCGCGGAGAAGATCGGGGATGCGAGGCGCAGGGGCACTTGCAGGGCGTCGCGCTTAGAGTGCCGCGCCCATGGCGCAGGCTTCCCAGCGGGTTGCGGTGATCGACGTCGGCAGCAACTCGACGCGGCTGTTGCTGGCCGACGTCGCGGGCACGGCGGTGTCCAAGGTGGAGCGGCAGAGCAGGGTGACGCGGTTGGGTCGGGGTGTCGACCTCTCTGGCCAGCTCTCGGCCGAGGCGATCGAGGCGACCTGCGCCGCGATCGCCGACTACGCCGAGATCTGCGAGGGCGCTGGCGTCCGTCAAGTGACGACGATCGCAACCAGCGCCGTGCGCGACGCCGCCAACGGCGATGCCTTCGTCGCCGAGCTACGGGAGCGCTTCGCGCTGACGGCGCGGGTGCTCGACGGCGAGGAGGAGGCGCGCTTGACCTACCTGGGCGCCACGCACGAGCGCCCGCCTGCCAATCGGACCCTGGTGATCGACATCGGCGGTGGCTCGACCGAGCTGATCGTCGGCCGGGGTGGCGAGATCGCCTTCGAGGACTCGCTCCAGGTCGGAGTGGTCCGCCATACCGAGCGGCACATCTCGGGTGATCCGCCGACCGCGGCGGAGCTGGAGGAGCTGGCGGCGGATGTGCGCGGCTCGATCGAAGCCTCAGTCGACGGACACGAGGAAGCCCGCGCCGCAGCGGGCATCGCGGTCGCCGGCACCCCCACCTCCCTGGCAGCGGTCGAGCTGGAGCTGGAGCCCTACGACCCCGAGCGCGTCCACAGCCACGTCCTTTCCCTGCAATCGATCCAGCGCTTGCTGTCCCTCTTCGCCTCGCGACCGCTGCCGGAGCGTCGCGCGATCCCCGGCCTGCACGAGGACCGGGCACCGACGATCATCGCGGGCGTGGTCATCCTCGTCGAGGCGATGCGGGCGTTCGACCTGCAGCGGATCCGCGTCTCCGAGCACGACATCCTCTTTGGGGCCGCCATCGAGACGGCTTCCCAAGCAGGATGAAAGACAGCGTACTGAGCACAGCTACAGGCTGTACAGGGCGGTTCTAAGGGCCCTTCCAGATGGGTTAACCCATATTCCTATCCCCAACAATTTGGTAAATCTTGCTGCCTATTAGTGGGTAGCGGCAAATCCCGGTTGTAGACAGGGCGGACAGCGTCGCCGCATAATTGGCTCACCGGAAAGAGGCGAGGGGGTAAGACCTCACCCTCCCGGTGACAAAGGGTTTGGACGATTGCCGCATCATGGCGCCTCCCGCCGTCTGAGCCCACCTAATAAGGACGGTCTTTGAGGACGTACCCCTGCCCGTCCCAGAGGCCGACTTGAATCGACCGCCAGCGATGGCGGTCGATTCTCGTTTCAGGCCAGGTTCGACTTACGCGGGTAGACGACGTCGGGATCGGTGAGGACGTTGACGAGGGCGGGCCGTCCCGCTTCGAAAGCCCGCTCCAGCGTGGGCCGAAGCTCGTCTGGCTCGCGCACGAGGAACCCCTCGCAGCCGAGCGCCTCGACGACCTGCTCGTAGGGCGTCTCGGGCCGCAGCTCGGCCGCCACCGAGTAGCCGTAGAGGAACTTCATCGGATGGTGCTCGAGCGCCCAGATGCCGTTGTTGCCCATCACGCCGACGACCGGCACCCCATGGCGTGCCAGGGTGTCGAACTCCATCCCGGCGAAGCCAAAGGCGCCGTCGCCGAGCAGCAGGCAGACCTGGCGGTCCGGGCGCGCCAACTTGGCGCCCAGCGCCTGCCCCGGCCCGGCCCCCAGGCAGCCGAACGGCCCGGGGTCCATCCAGCAGCCGGGCTCGTAAGTCTCGACGAAGCGGCCCGCGTAGGAGACGAAGTCGCCGCCGTCGCCGATCACGATCGCATCGCGGTCGAGCACCTCGCCGAGCTCTTTGTAGACGCGCACCGGGTGCAACGGCGAGCGGTCGTCGTTCAGCTCCTCCTGCTCGGCAGCGCGCTTCTCCGCCTCGACGCTCCGCAGCTGCTCGAGCCAGGCGTTGCTGCGGGGCTGGGCGCCAGCAAGCGCCTCACGCAGCGCAACCAAGGTTGCCGCGACATCGCCGACCAGATCGACCTCGGGCGCTCGGTTGGCGGTCAACTCGTTCGGGGCGACGTCGAGGCGGATCAGCTTCGTCTCCTCGCCGAAGCTGGCGCCGAAGCCGAGTCGGAAGTCGAGCGGGACGCCGATCACGAGGGCGACGTCGGCGCCCTTGAGGCCGGCGCCGCGAGCGCGGCTGAAGGCCAGCTCGTGGTCGGCTGCGAGGCAGCCGCGGCCGAGCCCGTTGAGGAAGACGGGAATGCCCAGAGCCTCGGCCAGCCGCCGCAGCTCCTCCTCCCCACGACCCCAATAGAGGCCGGTGCCCGCCATCACAGCCGGACGCTCGGCACCCCGCAGCAACGCTGCCGCCTCCTCGATCCCCTCCGCCCGCCGCGGCTCGGCCTGGGCAGCTGAGAGCTCCCCAGCCTCGGCCTCGCTGAAGACGACGTCGAGCGGATAGTCGACGAAGCTGGGCCCACTGGGGGCGGACAGGGCCAGGTCGAGCGCCCGCGCCGTCACCGCCTCGATCTCAGCCGGATCCTTCACCGTCTCGGCCGACTTGACCAACGGCGAGACGAACGGCAGGTGGTCGATCTCCTGCAGCGACCCCGCCCCCCAACGCATCTCCGGCGCCCGCCCCCCGAGCACGCAGACCGGCGAGCAGTTGGCCTGCGCCCCGGCAATCGCACTGATCCCATTAGTCACTCCCGGCCCGGCAGTCAGCGCCGCAACCCCCACCCCCCGCGTCGCCTTCGCAAACCCCTCCGCCGCGAACACCGCCGACTGCTCATGCCGCACATCGACAATCTCAATCCCCTCGGCTTTGCAGCCGTCATAGATCGAGAAAAGGTGCCCCCCAGAGAGCGTGAACAGATGCGTGACGCCCCTGGACTTGAGCGCTTTCGCGACCAGCCGCCCGCCATGCACGGCGGTCTCCTCCTTAGCCGTAGCCATAAGAAGCTGGAGCCTAAGGGACCTTCGTCCCGCGGGTCTTCTTTCTGCTTCCTCGGGCGGGTGGCGCGGTGGCGGGGGTCCCCCATAGCGCAGGCGCGAAGCG
>DASTYR010000174.1:0-2577 GCA_035764795.1 Solirubrobacterales bacterium
GCAGCTGCGGCGGCTCGGCGCCCCCTCGATCAATCTCTTCTCCCACGAAGAGCTCTGCGAGGAGGAGAAGCAGCGCGACGCCGCGGAGGGGCTCCGCCTCTTCCACGTCGCCGTAACCCGCGCCCGCGACCGCCTCATCCTCAGCGGCGTCGTCCGCCCCGAGCCCGCAAACGGCTCGCGGCCGGGCACGCCGCTGATCGAGCGAATCGTCGACGGGTTCGGAATCGACCGTGGCGCCGACTCGAGCGTGGCCGTGCCGGCGCCCGAGCCGCGGCCCGGCCTCGACGCCACCTTCGCTCCCTCGCAGATCGCCGTCCGCGTCAACCTGCCGAGTCCCGAGCGTGCCGCCGAACTGGTGGCGAGGCGACGAGAGGCGGCCGACGGATCGTCCGAGCCGGTCGGCCCGGCCCCGCTGATCGACTCGGGGACGGTTGCCCCGCCGCCGCGGCCGCTCTCCTACACGGCGATCTCAGCCGCCCAGGACGAGATCTCACCGCAGTCGCCGACGCTCGAGGGTGCGACGGAGAAGAGCCGCGAGGAGGCGACGGGCCGCGGTGCCGCCGTCCACGGCCTGCTCGAGTGGAGCCAGGCGCACGGGTGGCGCCAGCCCGACGAGGCGCTGGTGCGTCGTCACGCGCTCGCCGCCGGCCTCGACCCCGACGCGCCCGACCTCGCGGACGAGTTGCTCGGGCCGGTGCGAGCCTGGCTCGGATCGGCGTTCTTGCGCGAACGGGTCCGTCATGCCGATGCGACCGTGCGCTCAGAGGTGCCGCTGCTGCTGGAGGTCGCGGGGACGGTCCTGCGCGGCTCGATCGACCTGCTGATCGAGCGGCCGGGCGCGGCGCCGCTGATCGTCGACTACAAGACCGACCGCCTTGACGGCGGCGACCCCGCTGGCTTCGCCGCCCGCTACGAGACCCAGCGCGACATCTACGCGCTCGCGGTCGCCGAGGCGCGCGGAGCCGGCGAGGTCGAGGTCGCCTACATCTTCCTCGAGCGCCCCGAGAGCCCCGTCGTCAGGACCCTCGGGGCGGGCGAGATCGAGGCCGCCCGACACCGCCTCGAGGCGAGCGTCGAGCGGATCGCCGCCGGCTACGACCGGTCGGCGTCGGCGCCTGCGTAGCGCAGCGAGCCCGCCCAGGGCTCGGCGTACTTGCTCACCCAGCGATCGTGGACGAGCCGAATCGGGACGGGGTTGAGGAAGTGGAGCTTCTTGCGGCCGCGCCGCTTCGTCGTCACGAGCCCCGCCCCTTCCAGCACCTTCAGGTGCTTCATCACACCGAAGCGCGACATCGGCGCTCGCTCTTCCAGCTCGCGCAGCGACTGCCCGTCGCGATCGAAGAGTGCGTCGAGCAGCTTGCGGCGAGTCGGGTCGGCAAGCGCCTTGAACACCGCGTCCATGGCGCCATGATAGGTTACCTTTTAGTCACATGTCAATCTCGGCAGACCGTTCCTCCGAATTCGCGCCACAGCGATGAATCGCGGGGGCCGTCGCCGTCTATAGGTTTGACCCGCTCCCCAGTCACGAAAGGAACGCCGCATGACCCGCCGTCTCGCCCGCCTCGCCGACTTCTCCTATCGTCGCCGCGGCCTCATGGTCGCGGCCTGGATCGCCGCGGCTTTCGTGATCATCGGCCTCGGCTCCTCGATGGCCGGCGAGTACGAAGCCGACTACAACACGCCCGGCTCGGAGTCGAAGGAAGCCAGTGAGCTGACCGAGCGAGCCTTCGGCGGCTACTCCGGCCAGGAAGTGCTCGTCGTCTGGAAGGATGAGAGCGGCGCGACGAAGCCGGCGGCGCGCAAAGGCGTCGACGCCTTCCTCGCCGAGGTAGAAGGGATCGAGCACGTCGAGCCGGCGACGGAAACGCGCGTCTCGAAAGACGGGACGATCGCCTCGACCTCGCTGCCACTGACCGTGCCGGGCTGGGAGGTACCGAAAGAGGACGGCGAAAAGCTGGTCTCGGCCGCCGAAGACAACAGCCGCGGGGGCCTGGAGATCGAGCTGGCCGGCGACCCGATCTACCGCGCCCAGGAAGGCGCCAGCCCCGAGGGGATCGGCTTCCTCGCCGCCGCCATCGTCCTCCTGATCGCCTTCGGCTCCCTGGTCGCCGCCGGCCTGCCGCTGGCCATAGCCCTGATCGGCTTCGGCATCTCCGCGGGTGGCCTGATCGCCCTGCTCGCCAACGTGATCGACGTCCCCGACTGGACCCTGGCCGTCGCCGGCCTGATCGGCATCGGCGTCGGCATCGACTACGCGCTGCTGGTCCTGACCCGCTTCCGCTCGGCGATGAAGGCCGGCAAGGATCGTCACGACGCCGTGGTCGAGGCGGTCACGACCGCCGGCCGCAGCGTGATCATCGCCGGCGGCACCGTGGTGATCGCGGTCCTCGGCCTCTTCCTCACCGGCCTCCCCTACATGTACGGGGTGGCGATCTCAGCGTCGCTGACGGTGCTGGTGATGATGTCGGCCGCGGTGACGCTGCTGCCGGCGCTGCTCTCCATCCTCGGCCCGCGCGTCGACCGTCTGCGGATCCCGCTGCTCGGGCGCTCGCTCGACAAGGAAGGAAACGGCGAATC
>DASTYR010000175.1:0-2272 GCA_035764795.1 Solirubrobacterales bacterium
GCCCGTCTCCACCGCCGGGCTCTACGAGGGCCCGTCGTCGGTCGCCTCGGCCGGCTACCTGGCGATCGGCGCGACGGGGCGGCGGCGCTTCGTCGTCTCACGCGGCGTGCACCCGCACAGCCGCGCCACCCTCGCCACCTACTCGGCGGGCTACGACGCCGAGATCGTCGAGGTGGGTCTGGAGGGCGGCGCGACCGACGCTGCGGCGCTGGCTGCGACGGTCGACGGCGAGACGGCCGCCGTCTTCCTCCAGAACCCGAACTTCCTCGGCACGGTGGAGGACGTCGAGGCGCTGGGGGCCGCTGCCAAGGAGCACGGGGCGCTGCTGGTTGTCGCGGTCGACCCGATGACGCTCGGTCTGCTGCGAGCGCCGGGCGAGTGTGGGGCCGACATAGCGCTCGGCGAGGGGCAGCCACTCGGCAATCGTCTCGATTTCGGTGGGCCTTCGTTTGGCTTCTTCTGCGGCACCGAGGCGCTGATCCGCAAGCTGCCGGGGCGAATAGCGGGTGAGACCGAAGACGTCGACGGCCGCCGCGGTTTCGTCCTGGCGCTGCAGACCCGCGAGCAGCACATCCGCCGCGAGAAGGCGACCCACAACATCTGCACGGCCCAGGCCCTGAACGCGCTCGCCGCGACCATCCACCTCGCCTGGCTGGGTCGCGAGGGCTTCCGCGAACTAGGGGAGCTCTTGGTTCGACGCACTGCCTATGCGCGGGAGCGGCTGGCGGCGGTGCAGGGAGTGGAGCTGCTGCACGAGCAGCCCGTGGTGCGCGAGTTCGCGCTGCGGCTCGACGCCCCGGTCGACGCTGTGCTGGCCCGCTGCGCCGAGCGGGGCATAGCCGCCGGGTATCCGCTCGGTCGCGACTACCCCGAGCACGAGGACGGGCTGCTGGTGGCGATCACCGAGCGGCGCAGTCGCGAGCAGATCGACGCTTTGGCCGAGGCGCTCGAGGCAGCGATTGCAGGCGAGTGGGGCGACTTTTCCGTCTATGCCGCGGATAAGTCGGCCCAAAAGCCCAAAGCGCCGGCCCAGGGGGTCGGCTGATGGCCCTCACCGAGACGCCGATGCAGCGCGAACGCGCCCGCACGGTTTTCGAGAAGTCGAAGCCGGGTCGGCGCGCCGCCGTCATGCCCGATGCAGGCGTGCCCGAGCCGCCGCTCGAGGAGCTGATCCCTTCGAATCTGCTGCGCCAGGAGCCGCCGCAGCTGCCCGAGGTCTCCGAGCCGGAGATCGTCCGCCACTACAACCGCCTCTCGCGTCGCAACTTCGACCTCGACAGCGGCTTCTACCCGCTCGGCTCCTGCACGATGAAGCACAACCCGCGGCTCAACGAGCGGGTCGCGGCGCTGCCCGGCTACGCCCGCCTTCACCCGGCTCAGGACCCACGCCGCGCCCAGGGCGCCCTGGAGCTGATGTGGCTGCTGCAGGAGTCACTCGCCGAGATCTGCGGCTTACCGCACGTCAGCCTGCAGCCCTCGGCCGGGTCTCACGGCGAGCTCGCCGGCCTGCTTCTCACCCGCGCCTTCCACGCTGACCGGGGCGAAAAGCGGACCAAGGTGCTGGCACCCGACACGTCGCACGGGACCAATCCCGCCTCGGTAACGATGGCTGGCTACGAGAGCGTCAAGGTCGCCACCAACGAGCGCGGCGGGGTCGACATGGACGATCTGCGCGCCAAGGTCTCCGGGGACGTCGCCTGTCTGATGCTGACCAACCCCAACACGCTCGGCCTCTTCGACGAGAACATCGCCGAGATGGCGGCGCTGATCCACGATGCGGGCGGGACGCTCTACTACGACGGCGCCAACCTCAACGCCGTGATGGGTCAGACCCGGCCGGGAGACATGGGCTTCGACATCGTCCACGTCAACCTGCACAAGTCCTTCAGTCAGCCGCACGGCGGCGGCGGCCCCGGAGCGGGGCCGATCGCCGTCTCCGAGCGAATGGAGCCGTATCTGCCCTGCCCGCAGGTCGTGCGTCGCACAGGCGAGAACAGCGGCAGCCCGTTCTTCGACCTCGACACCGACCGGCCGAAGTCGATCGGTCGGCTGCGGGGCTTCCAGGGCAACTTCGGCGTCTTCGTCCGCTCCTACGCCTACATCCTCAGCCTCGGCGCCGACGGCCTCGCCGAGGCGTCGGAGACCGCCGTGCTCAACGCCAACTACCTCAAGGCCCGCCTCGCTGAGGGCCGCGCCGGAGAGCACATGCCCGTCGCCTTCCACCGCCCCTGCATGCACGAGTTCGTCCTCTCCGGCAAGCCGATGAAGCGCG
>DASTYR010000176.1:0-4700 GCA_035764795.1 Solirubrobacterales bacterium
GCACGGACTGGTGCCTCCAAGTCGCCCTCGATTCTGCCCCCGGCCTCGAGTCCGACCCCCAATCCCTCGCCGACGCAGCCTTCTGGCTCTACCTACGGGGAGCCGTGGATTTCGCGGGCGGCCGCCAGCTCGTGACCTAGACCCATCCGGGTAAGGGCGGAACGTCTTGTTAAGTGTTAAGTGAAGCCCTTACCCGGATGGGTCTTCGGACTCAGGCTGCTCAGCGCCCGCGCGCCGAATCACGATCCGGTCCGCCTCGATGCTGACCGTCACCTCGCGCTTACCAGCCCAGTGCTCGGTGTAGACCGGATTGTCCTTGACAGCGGGATCGAGCCAGAGCCCGTAGCCGTCGGTCTCGCCGTGATCGAAAGTCGCCTCGAGCTCTTTGCGCCGTCCCCGTCCGCCGCGACGACCGCGGCGTCGCCGTCGGCGTGGGCGCGCCGTCGTGCCCTCGTCATCGCCCTCGGCTGCGGCCTCGTCGCCGGTGGCCTCCTTCTCCTCGTCCTCGTCCTCGTCGGCGGCCTGCTCTTCTTCTTCGGCCTCTTTGGCGGTCGCGGCTTCGACCTCGGCCTCGATCTCGTCGCGCAGGTCGACCTCCTGCCCGTTGCCGTTCTCCTCGTCGGCGCTGAGGTCGTGCTGCTTGCGGAACTCGCGCAGTTCGGCGGCGGAGATCTCAAGCTGGTGGGCGATCCAGGCGTCGGTGCGACCCTGGCGAACCCAGGCGCGAATCTGATTCAGCTGTGGCTTCAGTGAGCGTCGTGCCATATCGGCGCGCGAGTCTATTCGACGGGTGGGGCGGTTCGCTGCCTCGCCGAGCAGCGGCTAGGCCATCAGGAAGGAGAGTGCCTCGAACATCGCCACGACTACGACGATCACCGTCGCGGTCAGGCAGGCGGCGAGGACGCTGAAGCGCACCTTGCCGTGGTGTTCGTTGCGGGTTATGCGCCGCTCCCGCGAGCGGTTGGCGGCACGGCGACGCAGCTGCTCGCGCCGACGGCGCTCGAGGGTGGTCTCCTGCTCGAAGGCCACCTCGAACTGGGAGATGCTCTGTCGCATTCTCATAACGAGTGAGTGGCCCAGGTGGCGTTCCGCGAGTGGCGGAGCCGACATCCCGGCCGCGGGGGACCGTAGCAAAGCGACACGAAGCTCTGCAATCGAGCCCGACGGCGAGATCAGGGCGGGCAGGCGCCCCAGAGGCCGCGCCCGGCCCGCGCCGCCCCCCGCTCCAGCCGCCTCAGCAGCGGCGCGAAGCGGTCGTTGGGCGGGATGGTGAGGGTGCGGGCGAGGCCGCGGCGGACGAGCGCGGCGTTGACGAAAAGCGGCCGGTTCGGCGCGTGTGCCTCGAGCGAGGGATCGAGATAGGCATAGGCGAGCAGACGGTCATAGGGATCGACGCGCTCCTCACCAAAGACGAGCTGCACGCGCTTGCCCTCCAGCAGCCGCTCGGAGAAGGCCGATGCGCGCGGACCAAAGCACTCGACCGGCTCGTCGGGCGTGACGCTCTCAGGCGTATCGACGCCGATCAGCCGCACGTCCTCCTCCTCGCCGTCGATCTCCGCCTCGACCGTGTCGCCGTCGACGACCCGGGTGACGAGCGCAACCGCCCGCGCCGGGCCTTCGTTTCTCCCGCTGCCCTCCTCCCAGGGGCGGAGGATGAGCAGCGCGGCGATCGCCAGCAGTGCCGCGCTGCCGAGCCAGGCTTTGGTCACGGATCGCCGGCCGTAGGCCGTCTCAGGGGATGCGACGGACGGAGCTGACCAGCGTCTCTTTGATCTGGCCGATGATCTCCAGCGCGTCGTTCCACTCGCGCTGCCAGACGTTGCGACCGAAGATGACGCCGCTGCCGCCCGCCTGCATCACGTCGCGGGTGTTGGTGAGGACGACCTCGTCGTCGACCTTGGAGCCACCTGAGAGGACGACGAGGGCGCGGCCAGCCGACTCGACGCACTGACGGATCGCCTCAGCCTGGTCGACTTCCATCTCGTTGTAGGGGGCGGGGGCGTCCTTGTCCTTGCCGGGGTCGATCTTCGGCATGTTGAGCTTGACGACGTCGGCGCCCATCTCCATCGCCATCCGCGCCGCGTAGTCGATCGCGTAGAAGGAGTTGGCGCCGCCCTTGGCGTCGACCGCTTCGCCCCGCGGGTAGGACCAGACGACCAGCGGCATCCCGAAGCGGTCGCAGTCTTCGCGCACACGGCGCAGCTGGGCGAGGTCCTCGTCCTGGCGCGGCGAGCCGACGTAGAGCGTGTAGCCGATCGCGTCGGCGCCGAGCCGCACGCCGTCCTCGACGCTGGCGTTGCAGGTGGAGAAGGCCTTGGCGGAGGAGGGGATGTCGGTCTTGCCGTTGACCTTGAGGATCAGCGGCACCTGGCCGGCGTAGTCGGGGTAGTACTTGCTGGCCATGCCGATCTGGCAGGCGAGCGCCGAGTAGCCGCCCTCGACCGCGAGCCGGAACTGGTAGTCGGGGTCCTTGGAGGCGGGGTTGGGGAAGAAGTCGCGGGGACCGTGCTCGATGCCCTGGTCGATCGGCAGCAGCATCATGGTCCCGTTGCCGGGTCCGAACTCGAACAGCAGCCTGCGCAGGCGGGCTCGTTTTCCTGGGGCCAGCTCGCTGAGAAGCGATTTCTGCTCGGTCAGGCTCTTCAACTCCACGCTGATTTCCTCCTCGAAGACGGGGTCTGGCCGCAGTATGCCACCGGGGCGGTCCCAGAAGTGGTCGATGCCGGGCGGCCGAGCGGCTGCGACGCGGGGTTTATCCTCGGACGACCATGAGCGAGACTGAGCTCAGCGTCATCTGCAAGAACTGCGGCTCGGAGGTCAGTCCCTACGTCACCGAGTGCCCGTACTGCGGGGCGCGGCTGCGCAAGCGGGCGCCGAAGCTGGAGCGGCGCGGCGACGCGCTCGAGGCCAAGCCGGGCCGGCGCTCGCGCGGCGGCCTCTTCGGCGCCGCGCGCCGGCGACGCCGTGGGGCCGAGCCCGCGGGGCTGGGCCGGCCCTACGCCACGCTGGCGGCAATACTCGCCCCCGCCATCCTGCTGCTCGTGCAGAAGGCGCTCGGTGCCTCGCTGATCGAGGTCGGCGGGCTCTTGGTGCCCGTGGGTGGCGAGTGGTGGCGCGTCCTCACGGCCCCGTTCGCCTACGCCGACGTCGGCTACCTGTTCGTCGTCGCGGTCGCGCTGGCCGTCTTCGCCACCGGCGTAGAGCGCCGGCTCGGCAGCGCCGCTACGGCGGTCCTGCTGCTCGCCTGCGGCGCCCTCGGGATGCTGGTGGCGGCCGGGATCGCTGATGCCCGTGGCGACATCGACGTGATCGCGGGCGGCAACGGCATCGCGCTGGGGGCGCTCACGGCCTGGCTGGCGCTGCGCCGGGCCGAAGCGCGCGGCGCGGTGGACCAGGACTACGACACGGTCGGAGTCGCGGTGGCGGCGGTCGTGCTCCTGGCGCTGCCGATCTTCGAGTCGAGCGCCGACGTCTTCGCCGGCCTGGCGGGAGGCGTGGTCGGCGGCCTCGCCGGGATGGCGGCGGCCATGCGGCGTCCGGCCCGCTGAGGACCCGCCGTAAGTTCGACACCCAATGGGTGCTCAACTAACGGCGGGGGCCGGGCGACTAGGCTGAGCCCGTGCCTTACAGCGACGAGGAGCTGGACGCCGCGATCGAGCGGCTGGCTGACGCGGAGCGCTTCGCCGAAGCCGAGGCGGTCGTAGCCCGCGCCGCCCCGAAGCTGCAACACGTGCTCGCCAGCGCGCTCGAGGCCGGTGGCTGGTTCGGCGAGCCGCACGAGGCGGAGGCGCTGAGGGCGGCGACCGTCCCCGACCCCGATGAGCGCCTCGCTGCGGTGCGGACCCTGCTCGCCGAGGAGGCAAGAATGGGGATGATGGTCGGCGTAGCCGTCGGCTGGGCATTACACGAGGAGATGACCGTTTCCCGCGAGACCGAAGGAGAGACCTGACGATGGAGATCCGATTCCACGGCCACTCGTGCTTTGAGCTGAGCGAGGGAGAGACGAGGGTGCTCGTCGACCCCTTCCTCAAGCCGAACAACCCGAAGGCCGTCGCCACCGCCGAGGAAGTCGAGCCGACCCACGTCGCCCTCTCGCACGGTCACGCCGACCATGTCGCCGACGCCGTGCCGGTCGCCAAGCGCACCGGCGCCCACTGCGTCGCCATGGTCGAGCTCGCCAACTGGCTCGAAGGGCAGGGGGTGGAGAAGGTGAGCGATCCAAATCTCGGCGGCACCGTCGAGTTCGACTGGGGCTACATCTCGCTCGTTCCCGCTTGGCACACCAACACCACGCCGGGCTCCGAAGAGAAGCCCTACAGCGCCGAGCACGGCGTCGTCATGGGGCCGGCCGCGGGGTTGGTGATCAAGATCGGCGAGACGACCGTCTACCACGCCGGCGATACCTGCCTGTTCAGCGACATGAAGCTGATCGCCGAACGCAGCGACGTCGACGTCGCCCTGCTGCCGATCGGCGGCCACTACACGATGGACCGTCGCGACGCGGTGGTTGCGGCCGAATTCGTCGGGGCCGCCACCGTGATCCCGATGCACTACGACACCTTCCCGCCGATCGAGACGGACGCCGAGGCGTTCAAGTCCGAGGTCGAGTCGAAGACCTCCTCACGGGTGGTCCTGCTGCATCCGGGCGAGGTGCACTCGGTCTAAAACTGGCTGGCTGGCCAAACCGATGCTAGGCTCGG
>DASTYR010000177.1:0-3522 GCA_035764795.1 Solirubrobacterales bacterium
TCCACGCCACCCGCGGAAGCAGCGTCTGAGCCAGAGGCTCAGGACGAGGCGCCTGCCGAGGAAGCTGAGGAGCAGTCTCAGGATGAGGGGCCCGAGGCGGAGGCTGAGGACTCCGGCGAGGGCAAAGACTGACGCCGCTGATCCCCAAGCCGCAGAGTCGGGCCGGCGGGTTTGTTGAGCTGGTCGTCATCGTGGCGCTGGCCCTTGGGTTGGCGCTGGCGATCCAGGCATGGCTGATCAAGCCGTACCAGATCCCCTCGCAGTCGATGGAGCCGACGCTGGACGTCGGCCAGCGCGTCCTCGTCAACCGCTTCGGCTACCACTTCGGTGACCCCAGCGTGGGTGACATCGTCGTCTTCCACCCGCCGGCAGGCGCCGACCAGGGTGACGTCTGCGGTGCGTCCCACTCGGCTCGCCAGGCATGCCCAATGCCGACCGAGGAGCGCTCCGATCAGAACTTCATCAAGCGGATCGTCGCCGGCCCCGGTGACACGCTGAGCATCCGCAACGGCCATCCCGTGGTCAACGGGGTCGCGAAGACCGACGAGCCCTATACCAACGCCTGCGGTCTGAGTCCTGTCTGCAATTTGCCTAAACAGATCACCATCCCGCCCGACCATTGGTTCATGATGGGCGACAACCGTGGGGCGAGCCAAGACAGCCGTTTCTGGGGCCCCGTCCCACGCGATTGGATCATCGGCAAAGCCTTCGCCACCTACTGGCCCCCGGACCGAATCGGCATCTTCTAAGACCTCGGCGCGCAAGCCGAGCGGCTCGAAGACCCACCGCCGTCGCCTCGCCCGTTCGCGTCGCCTCTTCGCCTTCGACCGCGGCCTCGGCAGTCGCCTGGTGGCCGGCGCTGACGAGGCCGGCCGTGGCTGCCTCGCCGGGCCACTTGTCGCGGCAGCGGTGCTTCTCGACTACGAGACGCTCTCGCACGCCGATCGTCGTGCCCTGAGCGGGCTGCACGACTCCAAGCAGATGAAACCGGAGCGGCGCGAGGAGCTCTATCCCGCCGTCCTGCGCGCAGCCGAGCGGGTCAGCGTCGTGGTGCGTTGCGTGCGGGGAATCGACGCTCGGGGCTTGCACGTCACGAACATCGAAGCGCTTTCGTGCGCGCTGGAACGGCTGGCGCCGGAGAAGGGGACGATCTGCCTGGTCGACGGCTTCTCACTGCGTGACTGCGCCGTACCGCACCGCGCCGTCATCGATGGCGACGCCACCAGCGCCGCCATAGCCGCCTCCTCGGTGATCGCCAAGGTCAGCCGCGACCGTTACATGCGCGGCGCCGCGCAGGCTCATCCGGGCTGGGGCTTCGAGGAACACGTCGGCTACTCGACGCCGGAGCACCGGGCCGCGATCGAGCGGATCGGGATCTCGCCGCTGCACCGCCGGTCGTTCGACTCGGTCGCCTACAGCCAGCTGGAGCTCGCCGGCTAGAACGCTGCCGCGATGTGCTCGACGTCCAGCGCGTTCCCGGCACGATCGAAGGTCACGCCGACGGCGTCGAAGCGGATGTCGTCGTAGCGCGGTAGGCCGCGACGCTCGCTCATCCAGGCTGTTGCCAGCCGGCGCAAGCGGCGCTGCTTGCGTGCGTCGACGGCGAGGACCGGGCGCTCCGGTCCGAAGTTGGAGCCGGCCCGGCCGGCCTTGACCTCGACGAAGACGAGGGCGGCTGCGTCGAGGGCGACGAGGTCGAGCTCGCCGTAGCGGGTCCGCGCGTTGCGCTCGACGATCTCCCAACCGGCGGCGGCGAGGCGCGCCGCAACCAGGTCCTCGGCGTGCTGGCCCAGGCTCTGTCGGGCGACGGTCACGGGCGGAAGCTAGGCGAGGCGC
Organism: Solirubrobacterales bacterium; assembly: GCA_035764795.1. Classification (GTDB taxonomy): domain Bacteria; phylum Actinomycetota; class Thermoleophilia; order Solirubrobacterales; family 70-9; genus VRUE01. The sequence continues at coordinate 1,837 of DASTYR010000177.1, forward strand.
CGGGCTCATGCCTTCGGTGACGAAGCCTGCGCGAAGGAATTGAAGTGTGCGCACCACGCGCGCGTTGGCAGCCGGAATCGTTCCGGCCATGCTCGCCACCGCGCATACCTTCACCCTCGACGGCATCGCCGCCCGCCCGGTCCGCGTCGAGGTCGACGTCCACCGCGGGTTGCCGGCCTTCTCCGTGGTCGGCCTTCCCGACGTCGCTGTGCGCGAGGCGCGCGAGCGGGTCCGTGCCGCGCTCTCGAATTGCGGCTTCGAGTTCCCGCTGCGGCGCATCGTCGCCAACCTGGCGCCGGCCAGCCTGCGCAAGGCCGGGCCGGGTCTCGATCTGCCGCTCGCGGTCGCGCTGCTCGTCGCCTCGGGCCAGCTGAGCTGGGAGCGGTTGGCGCGAGTGGCGATGGTCGGCGAGCTGGCGCTGGACGGCTCGGTCCGCGCGATCAACGGCGTCCTCGCGATCGCCGAGGCGGCCCGCGAGCGCGGGGCGGAGGCGATTGCCGTGCCCGCCGGCAACGGGGAAGAGGCGGCGCTTGCGGAGGGGATCGAGGTGCTGCAGCTTGAGAGCCTGGCGCAGCTGCCTGGACTGGCGGCAGGGGAGTGGTCGCCACCCCCGCCCGAGCCGCTGCCGCTGCGGCTGGTCGCGGACGAGGGAGCACCCGACCTCGCCGACCTGCGCGGGCAGCCGCACCTGCGCCATGCGCTCGAGGTCGCGGCGGCGGGTGCGCACAACCTGCTGATGATCGGACCGCCGGGATCGGGCAAGTCGCTGGCCGCGAGCCGCCTGCCTTCGATCCTGCCGCCCCTGGCGGCGCCCGAGGCGCTGGAGGTGGCGCGGATCGCCAGCGCCTGCGGTCGGCTCGACGCCCAGCGGGTTGGGGGCCGGCCCTTCCACGCCCCCCATCACACCGTCAGCGCCGCCGGTCTCGTTGGCGGGGGCAACCCGCCGCGACCGGGTGAGGCAACGTTCGCGCATCGCGGCGTCCTCTTCCTCGACGAGCTCTGCGAGTTTCGTCGCGACGCCCTGGAGGCGTTGAGGGCGCCGCTGGAGACCGGTTGGGTCGCCGTCTCCAGGGCCGGCGCCAGCCGGCGGTTGCCGTGCCGCTTCATGTTGGTTGCCGCCGCGAATCCCTGCCCGTGCGGGCGGGGCGAGGGGGACCCGGAGTGCGAGTGCCCGCCACAGGAGGTGCGCCGCTACCAGGGCAAGCTGAGCGGTGCCCTGGCGGACCGCATAGACGTGCTCGTCGCGGTTCGCCAGCCCGCCGCGGAGGAGATCGGTGGGCCACCGGGCGAGCCCTCGAGCCTGGTTCGCGAGCGCGTCGCCGCCGCGCGCGAACGTCAGGAGCACCGTCTCGGCAGAGGTCGCGCCAACGCCGAGATGACGCCGGCCGAGGCGCGTGGCTGCCTGCTCGCCGACGGTGCCGCCGCCCTTCTCGCGGAGGCCTATTCGCGGCGGCGCCTGAGCGGGCGTGCCCACGACCGGGTGCTGCGACTTGCGCGGACGATCGCCGACCTGGCGGACAGCGAGCCGATCGAGCGCGACCAGATGGCACAGGCGCTGCAGCTGAGGAGACGCGACCGTGGCTAGTCCGGCTCCCCGCGCCTGCCTCGAGTGTCTGCGCCGAGCTCGGTTGCTCGCCCACCTCGCGCCCTACATCGAGCGAGTCGCGACGGGGGCGCCCGGGTCGC
>DASTYR010000178.1:0-4585 GCA_035764795.1 Solirubrobacterales bacterium
GACAACGTCGCCTTCGGGCTGAAGATCCGCAAGTGGAAGAAGCCCGAGACCTCCGAGCGCGTCCACGAGCTGCTGCAGCTGGTCCAGCTCGACGGGCTCGCCGACCGCTATCCCTCGCAGCTCTCGGGTGGCCAGCGGCAGCGGATGGCGCTGGCGCGGGCGCTTGCGGTCGAGCCAAAGGTGCTGCTGCTCGACGAGCCCTTCGGAGCCCTGGACGCCAAGGTGCGCAAGGACCTACGCGCCTGGCTGCGGCGCCTCCACGACGAGATGCACGTGACGACGATCTTCGTCACCCACGACCAGGAGGAGGCGATGGACGTCGCTGAGCAGCTGGTCGTGATGAACGAGGGCCGGGTCGAGCAGTCGGGCAGCGCCGACGACCTCTACGACCACCCCGCCAACGAGTTCGTGATGAGCTTCGTCGGCGAGGTCAACCGGCTCGGCGAGCACTTCGTGCGCCCGCACGACATGGAGGTCGTGCTCGACGCCGACGATCGCACCGAGGAGGCGCTGGTACAGCGGATCGTCGCCCTCGGCTTCGAGATCCGGGTAGAGCTGCTGCTCGGCGACGGGACGCAGGTCTGGGCCCAGCTGACGCGCAACGAGCTGCAGAAGCTCGAGCTGCGCGAGGGCCAGATCGTCTACGTCAGGCCGGGCCAGGCCAAGAGCTTCAGCGGCGATTCGTCGCCTTCGTCCAACGGCCGGGGGGCCTCGACTCCCCCCGGCTCCCCGGACGGCAGCGACGCGGAGGTCTCCGCAGCCGCCTGAAGAGGCGAAGGGGCGGGGCGCGCTTTTTGCCGGGTGGCGCCCCGCCCCGAACCGCCGCTTTTATTTTGACATCTTTCTTGACTTAGATAATCAACAAAATGGACAAGGAGCCATTTCTGATGAGCGATACCCCCCTCAATACGACTTTCACGACTCGAGGCCGGCTCACCGGTCTCATCCGCGACGAGGCGCCCGCGGGCACCGGGCAGAACCGGGCCAGCCGCGGCGAGCGGAGAGAGGCGCCTCCCCCGGTCGACGAGGCCCTCTTCTACCGGGCGCGGCTGATCCTCGGCGACTCGCTGCAGCGACCCGAGCGGTGACGCTCAGCGGACCGCCTCGATCGCCGCCTCGACCCGCACCAGGGTCGGCGTGTCCTGAAGGGTTCGCGTGCCCCTCGGACCGTTGACGATCATCGCCGGCTCGGCGCGGATCCCCAGCTCGGTCCCCAGCTCTTCGTAGCCCTCGAGCCGAGCCGTGATCTCCCCACCATCGCCGCCCTCAGCATCGAGGTATTCGCGCCATTCGTCGACGTCCAGTTCGCCGACCGAAGCGGCTAGCTCTTCGAGGAACTTGTCGCCGACCCCGAACCGCTCGGCCTCATCCTGGTTGCGGAAGAAGAGGTAGGTGTACTGCCAGCCGTAGTTCTGCGCGGCGGCCGCCTCGGCTCCGAAGAAGCCGAGCTGGAGGGGGTTGCGCGCGAACGAGTAGTGCCGCATCAGCAGCTTCGCCTCGCCGGGGCGCGCGTAGTCCTCCACCAGCGGCGGCACCGTGTCGAGGAACGCGTCGGCGCAGCTGCCGCACTGGAGGTCGTTGAAGACCTGGATCGAAATCGGCGCGTCGGCCGAGCCGACCCGGTCGCCTTCCTGGGGAACGCCGCCGAACGTTCGCTGCGCCGCCGAGATCCCCTTGACGCGGACGAACTCGCGTCCCGCCTCCTTGGTCGACAGTTCGACCAGGGCGAAGCCCAGAAGGGCCGCCGCAGCCGCCAGCGCCAGCACCACCCAGAGGCGCCCGCGCTGCGGAATCGGGGTCGCGGTCGCCTCGGTCACGCGCGCATTATCGCGGGCGGCCTCGTGGCGGTTGACACGTCCAGCACCGCGAGTAAAACTCGACATACCCGATTTCAACTACCTGGGAGGTCCGCCGTGGCCAATCACCTGACGCCGTCCGAGCTCGCCGACGAGATGCACATGAAGCGGCAGGAGGTGATCGGCAAATGCGTCGAGCTGGGCGTACCGATCTTCCACGGCCGCATCGACAAGTCGCTCTTCCGAACCTCACTGCAGCAGCTCGCGGCGCAGCACAAAGACCAGGGTGTGCGCACGGCATAGCCCAGGACATGCGCAGTGCATAGTCGTTAACTAGACTCCCCCCGCGTGGAGGAGCGGGGCACCAGATCGACGACCCTTGCGGACCTGCTTCCGCGCGCCGCGGAGCTGTACGGGAGCGCACCGGCGATCCGCTACAAGGAGGACGGCGCCTGGGTCTCGCGCAGCTTCAACGAGGTCCGCGACACGGTCCGCTCGCTCGCTCTCGGCCTGATCGATCTCGGCGTCGCCAAGGGTGACAAGGTCTCGATCCTCGGCAATACCCGGCCCGAGTGGACGTACTTCGACTTCGCGGCTCTCTCGATCGGCGCCGTGGTCGTCCCGATCTACCAGACCAACTCGCCCGAGGAGTGCCAGTACGTACTGGAGAACTCCGACGCCAAGGTCGTCGTCGTCGAGGACGACGAGCAGATCGAGAAGATCCGCAAGGTGCGCGAGCGATTGCCGTTGCTCGAGCAGGTCGTACGGATGACGGGGTCCAGCGACGACGCGATCTCCTTCGAGGACCTGGTCGTCCGGGGCGAGGGCCGTGACGCGGCCGAGTGGGAGCAGCGCTACTCCGGCGTCAGCAAGGACGACGTCTGCACCTTCATCTACACCTCGGGCACGACCGGCCCGCCGAAGGGCTGCGTGATCAGCCACGGCAACTACCGGGCGATGCTCGACATGGTCAACGAGACCAGCGTCATCGAGCCCGAAGACGTCAGCTACCTCTACCTGCCGCTCGCTCACTCCTTCGCGCTGCTGATCCAGCTCGGCAGTTTCGACCTCGGTGCCACGCTCGCCTACTGGGAGCGCGACCCGCTCAAGATCGTCCCCAACCTGGGCGAGCTGAAACCGACCTACTTCCCGTCGGTGCCGCGAATCTTCGAGAAGATCTACACGACCGCGACCAGCGCGATGGAGAAAGAGGGTGGCCTCAAAAAGGCGATCTTCGACTGGTCGATCCGGGTCGGCCAGAAGATGCGCGAGACCGAACGGTCCGGCAAGAAGCCCGGCTTCCTGCTGCGCAAGCAGTACGAGTTCGCCGACGAGAAAGTGCTCTCGAAAATCCGCGGCCTCTTCGGCGGCAAGCTGCGCCTGGCGGTGTCCGGTGCCGCACCGATCAACCCGGACATCCTGCGCTTCTTCGACGCCGCCGGCGTCCTCGTGCTCGAGGGCTGGGGGATGACCGAGACCTCGACCGCCGCCACCATCTCCACCCCCGACGACTTCAAGATCGGCACGATCGGCAAGCCGTTTCCCGGCTGCCAGGTGAAGATCGCCGACGACGGCGAGATCCTCGTCAAGGGCCCCAACGTCTTCCAGGGCTACTACAAGAACGAGGAGGCCACCAGGGAGACGATCGTCGACGGCTGGCTGCACACCGGCGACCTCGGCGAGATCGACTCCGACGGCTTCATCAAGATCACCGGCCGCAAAAAGGACATCATCATCACGGCGGGCGGCAAGAACATCACCCCCGCCAACCTGGAGAACGAAATCAAGCAGCACCCGCTGGTCTCCCAGTGCGTCGTGGTCGGCGACCGCCGTCCCTACCTCGTCGCCCTGGTCACCCTCGATCCCGAAGAAGCGGCCGCCTACGCCAAGGAGAACGGGCTACCCGAGGATCCGGAGCAGCTCGCCTCCAACCCGCAGGTGCGCGAGTCGATCGAGGCGCACCTGGCCAAGGTCAACGAGAAGTTCGCCCGCGTCGAGCAGGTCAAGAAGATCGCGATCCTGCCGCGCGACCTCTCGCAGGAGAGCGGCGAGCTGACGCCGACGCTGAAGGTCAAGCGCGCCGTCGTCACCGAGCGCCACGCAGACCAGGTAGAGAAGCTCTACACCGCCTGACCTCGCTGAGGAGAGAGTCGGGGGCACGGCTTGCTCAAAGGAGAGCAGGCGCGCTAGAAGCAACTCACCTCCTCCCAAGCAGCGATGAGTGGAGTCCCGGTGGCCCCTCACCGGGACTGTCGCGAAGCGGCCTATGCAATCCGATTTTTGCGCGGCGTCAGCCGCGCTCCTTCTCCGTCGCTAAGCGCGAAGCGCGTGCGACATCAATTCCCGGTGAGGGGCCACCGGGACTCCACGGCCTTCGCGCTAGGAAGCTTCGCCGCTCTGCCGCAGCAGAGTCGACGTCGTCTGCTCGAGGACCCGCCGCCAGGTCGAGTTCTGGCTCTCCTCCTCTTCGGCGGCCCGCTGGACGGCGCGCCGCACGCGGCGGGCGGAGATCTCGAGTCCGTGCCGCTCGGCGATCTCCTTGTAGCGGTCGTAGTCCTTGGCGAGGGTGGCGGTGACGGACTCGAAGCCGTGGCGGCCGATCTGCAGCCGCCGCGAGTAGTCCATGATCGGCGTCCCGAACATCAGCTCGTCGTTGGGCTCGGGCTCGATCAGGATGATGTCGACGCCCGCGTACTTCTCGGACCACTGCTTCACCTGCTCGTGCAGCCGCTGGTGGGTGAGCAGCTTGAACGCCTGATAGCCGATCTGCGGGAAGCCCATGTCGGTCA
>DASTYR010000179.1:0-4261 GCA_035764795.1 Solirubrobacterales bacterium
AGCCGCCACCGTCCCTCCGTAAATTTCACCCTGCGGCTGATCGACGACCACCGCCACCAGCAGCCGCGGGTCGTCAGCCGGCGCGAAGCCGATGAAAGAGGCGACGTACTTGGTCTCCGAGTAGGTCCCGTTTTCGGCGACCTCGGCGGTTCCGGTCTTGCCGGCCAGCGTGTAGCCGGGGACGCTCACCTCCGACGCCGTACCGCCCGGGGCCAGCACGCCCTCGAGCATGGAGCGCACTTCGGCGGCTACGTCCGGGGCGATGACGCGGCGGCCGTGCGGGCGCGGCACCGCCTCGTCTTCGATCGACTCGACCAGGCGCGGCGGACGCAGCATGCCCCCGTTGGCGATTGCGGCGTAGCCAGCCATCATCTGCATCGGCGTCACCGAGAGGCCCTGGCCGAGCGGCAGGTTGCCCATCGTCGAGCCCGAGTACTCGTCGAGCTCCGGCACGATCCCCTGCTCCTCGCTGGGGAAGCGGACCCCCGTCGGCCGGCCGAAGCCGAAGCGCCCAATCCAGCGGCTGAAGCGCTCGCTGCCAAGCGCGAGGCCGATCGTCACCGCGCCCACGTTGGAGGAGTGGGCGAGGATTTCGGCGACCGACATCGTCGCCGTGCCGCGAGCGTGGGACTCCTCGATCGTGCGATCGGCTACCTGGAGCGTCGGCGGCAGGGTGAAGCTGGAGGTGGGCGTCACGGTCCCCTCCTCGAGCGCCGCCGCGACGGTGAACGCCTTGAAGGTCGAGCCCGGCTCGTAGGTGAAGCCGGTGGCGCGGTTGAGCAGGTCCTCGCTCTCGGCATCGGAGAGATCGGTGAGATCGATGGGGGGCCAATTGGCCATCGCCAGCACGTCGGAGTCCTGCGGGTCCATGACGATCGCGGTCGCCCCCTTCGGCGCGAACGTTTCCCCCACTTCGGCCAGTGCCGCCTCGGTCTCCTTCTGTATCGCCGGGTCGAGCGTCAGTCGCATGTCTTCGCCGTCGCTGCCCTCGCTCACCGTTTCAAGCCTGATCGGCTCGCCCATCGCGTCCTTGACGATGCGCCGCTCCCCGTCGCTGCCGCCCAGCACCGATTCCTCGCCGGCCTCCAACCCAGTCCGCCCTTCGTCTTCAGCGCCGACCACCCCCAGGACCTGCCCGGCCAGCTCGCCCTGCGGGTAAGTACGCCTGCTGTCGGGAAGCTGGCCGATTCCGGGCAGCTCGAGCCGTTCGATCCGCGCCGCGGTGGGCAGGTCAACCTTCTTGGCAACGTAGGAGAAGCCGGAGTCCTCGGTGAGGCTGCGCAGCACCTCCTCCGGGTCCTCCTCAAGGACGCGCGCCAGCTCGTCGGCCGTCCGGCCGGGGTTCTTCACCTGGTACGGGGTGGCGTAGATCGTCGCCGCGTCTTCGGAGGCCGCGAGTGGGTTGCCGTAGCGATCGAGCAGGCTGCCGCGCAGGCCCGGGACCTCGATCGTCTCGGTCTGCTGATAGGCAGCTTCGGAGGCCAGCTGCGCCCCCTGGACCCCCTGCAGCCAGACGGCGCGAACGGAGACGACGAGGAAGCAGAGGAGGAAGCCGGCGAACAGGAGCCCGATCCGCCGCTCGATCGTCCTCACGCGGACACTTCCCTAATAGCCATCCCCGGCGGCGGCGAGGCGCTGCGCCGCGCTCGCCACGTCGGCGGGGTCGGCGGTGAGGTAGCCGACATCCTCGACGCTGGCGGCCGAGAGGCCGAGCGAGGCGGCGTCGTGACGGACCCGGGTCGCGCCGGACTTCTGGGCGTCGCGACTGCGCAGGATCGAGTTCTCACGGTCGAGCGCCTGGATGTTCTGATCGACCTGGCTCGCGGTGGCGGCAAGGCTGAGCGTGATGACGTTGAGCGCGACGATGCCGGCCAGCAGCAGGCCAAGGACGCCAATCCAGGCGCGGCCGCGGGTGAGCCGCACGATCAGGCCCGAGTCGGGCAGGTTGCGCACCGCCGTCGCCGTCCCGACCGCAATCGGGACCAGCTGCCCCCCGCGGCGGCGGGCGGGGGTCTTGGGGACGGGCGCTACCCGGGAGGCCGTCCGCTTACGGGCGGGCGCCGTTCGAGCAGTGGCCTTGCGGGCGGGGGCCGGCCGGGCGGCTTTGCGGGCCGGGGCGGTCCGGGGGACGGCCTTGCGAGCCGGGGCGGCGACGGCCATCAGACCCCGTCTCCCGCGACGGCGTTCTCGGCGACCTTGACGGCGCCGCGCAGGTGAGCGGACTTGGAGCGCGGGTTGGCGAGCGTCTCCTCGGGGCGCGGCGCCAGGGCACGCCGGGTCAGCAGCTCGGCCTCGGGAACGCGCCCGCAGGCGCAGACAGGCAGCTCGGGCGGGCAGACGCACCCCTGCGCCCGCGCGGCGAGGAAGCGCTTGACGCGCCGGTCCTCCAACGAGTGGAAGGAGATCGCGGCAAGGCGGCCGCCGAGCGGCAGCATCGACCACGCGGTCGGCAGGGCATCGTCGAGCGAGTCGAGCTCGCCGTTGACGGCGATCCTGATCGCCTGGAAGGTGCGCTTGGCGGGATGGCCGCCGCCGAAGCGGGCCGACGCCGGCATTCCCGCTTTGACAGCGGCGACAAGCTCGGAGGTCGTGCGTAGCGGGCGCCGCCGCGCGATCTCACGGGCGATGCCGCCCGCGTAGCGCTCCTCGCCAAAGCGGCGTAGCACCTGGGCGATCCGTGACTCGGGCCACTCGTTGACGACATCGGCAGCGCTCAGCTGCTGACGGGTGTCCATGCGCATGTCCAGGGGTGCGTCGTAGGAATAGGAGAAGCCCCGCTCCATGGCGTCAACCTGCATCGAGGACATGCCGAGGTCCATGTAGACCATGTCTGGGCGGAGCCCTTCGCCGCGCAGGGTTCGGAGACCTGCCGCGAAGTCGGTGCCGAGGAAGCGGGTGCGACAGGGTGCCGTGGCGGCGAGCTCTTCGTAGCGGGCCTCCGCAGCGGGATCGCGGTCGATGCAGATCAGGGTTCCGTCGGGGCCGAGCTCGGCGGCGATCCGCTCGGCGTGACCGCCGCCGCCGAAGGTGCAGTCGACCGCCGTCTGCCCAGGCTGCGGCGCCAGCAGCTCGGTCAGCTCGGTGGCCATGACCGGTTGGTGCTCGCGGGTCATCAGAACAAGGGTTGCGCGCTCGGGGGACGGGCTCGTGACGCCGACCGGCGCGGGATCGAAGCGCAAGGCTGAGGCGGCTGCGCGCATCTCACGCAACCGCCCCGCCGCCGGCCAGGCCCTCGGCGATCTCGGGGGCCGAAGCGTCGAGCTCTTGCTCCTGCTTGGCCCACGCCTCGGCGTTCCAGATCTCCAGGTACTCCCCCGCCCCGATGACGACGCAGGGGCCCTCCAGGCCGGCATGATCGATCAACGGCTTGGGAACGCGGATGCGGCCGGCGGAGTCCAGCTTCTCGTCGAAGGAGCCACCGTGGAAGCGGCGGCGCAGGCGCCGCGCGTCGCCGCCGAAAGGGCTATGGGGAGCCAGGAAGCGGTCGGAGAGCTGCTCGAACTCCTCGGTCGTATGCACCCAGACGCAGGGGTCGAAGCCCTTGGAGAGAACGATGCCGTCGGAGAGGGCGGCCCGGAACCGGGAAGGAACGGTGAGGCGGTCCTTGGCGTCGAGGCTGTGCTCGTAGAGACCCCGAAATGCCATTCGCCGTGGGTTCCTTTCTGCGGCCTAAGAAGAGTTAGGACCGGAGTGATGAGGTGGGAGGAGCCTCACCACCCCGGTCCTGGGCTTCAACTCGAGCGGCACAATAACCCACTTCCTCCCACTTTGCAACACAAGTCAAAACGAATGCCCCAAGTGAAGGCGGGATTGCAAGCCTTAGAAGCCAGCGAGCAGGAGATCCGCGTTGGCGATCAGGCCGGCCGCGATCATCAGGAGCACCGAGGGAACGAGGACGAGAGCGACGACGAGCTGGATCTTCGGTGCGGCTCGAGCCGCTTGCTCCTCCACGGCGCGGCGCCGATCCCGGCGCAGGGCGCCCGACTGCCGCCGCAGCTGCTCGGCCAGGGGCGAACCGAGTCGGTGCGAGCGCTCGATCGCAGCGCAGACGGCTGCGACCTCGCGGCCCGGCGAGCGCGCCCGCAGCGATCGCAGCGCCTCGGCCAGCGGCAATCCGCAGCCGAGCTCGGCAGCGACGACCCGCAGCTCAGCGGCCAACGGTCCCGCGCCCGCGCGGCCGATCTCGGCCAGACCGCTGCCCGGGCTGCGTCCTGCCGCCGAACCGACCGCGAGCAGGTCGAGCGCATCGGGGAGGGCGGCA
>DASTYR010000180.1:0-2873 GCA_035764795.1 Solirubrobacterales bacterium
GGGACGGGAACCGCCGGCGCGATCGCCGAGGCGCAGGTCGCCGGCAAGACCGGCACCGCCGAGCTCGGTCCCAAGCCGGGCGAGGAGGACTCCCCCAACCCGGTTCAGATCAAGGACGCCTGGTTCGCGGCCTTCGCCCCGGCCGAGAAGCCCCGGCTAGCAGTCGCGGTGCTGTTGATCGAAGCCGAAGCCTCGGGCGGCGAAGTCGCCGCACCCGCTGCGGCCGAAGTGCTCTCGGCCGGTCTGTAGAGCTAGAGGTCGAGCGTCACTTCGCCCGGGCCCTCCGGGCCTGGGATCTCAAGCTCGAGCGGCCGGTTCTCGAGCGCCTCGGCGGGAAGCTCGAAGATCACCGCCGCGCCCTCGATTGGACCCTGCTGGGCGGTGGAGTCGAGGACCGGGACCTGTTCCTCGGGTTCGACTTCGCCGCCGAGCTCGAGGGCGTAGAGGCTCTCGCTCTCGACGGCCTCGAATTTCTGGTGGTCGATGTCGGTGATCGTGAACTCGTCGGCGAGCTGCTGCGGCTCGTCGCTCTCGTTCTGGACTTCGAAGAAGACGCCGAAATAGGCCGAGCCGGGCGGCGGCTTCGGCAGGCCCTCGAGATACGCCGAGTCCTCGTTGTCGTCCGGGTTGAGGAAGCGCGAGAAGATGACGTTGTATTTGAGCTCGCCGAGCGTCACCGGCTCGCCCTCCTCGACGTGCTTGGAGTCGCTCTCATAGCCACAGCCGGCAGCGCCGAGCGACAGCGTCAGCAGGGCGGCGGCGAGCAGGAGGAAAGCGTGGGGGCGGCGGCTCATCGGCGGCGGGAGTCTATAAACCCGGCCTACGGGACGCCGGTCAGGTGGGCGTTGCCGCCGGCGACGGCGACGCCAGGCGGCGGCGCGGCATCTCCCTCGAGCAGGTCGCGAAGCCTGCGCAGCGCCTCCCGCCAGGCGCGCTCCTGCCTGAACGCGGCCCCGCTCAACACCTCGAGCAGCCGGTCGAGCGGCTTCGGCTCGGTCCAGTGGGCGACGCGGACGCGGGTCAGCGAGCCCGACCCCGCGACCAGCTCCCAGACGGTCGTCGCCGGGATCCGGTTGGCGCGACCGCCCCGCCCGCGCTCGACCAGCTTGTGCGGCTGATCCAGCTCGACTATCGCGGTGTCCATCCAGGCCTGACGCGGCGCCAGGGCAACGCGGAAGCGGGCGCCGGCGCCCACCCCGCTTGAGTCCAGGCGGGTCAGATGGAAGTCGGCGAGAAAATGGTCGGTGAAGGACGGCCGGCGTGCCAGGTCGGCGATCGCCTCGAAGGCCAGCTCGCGCGGCACGTCGATCTCGACTTCAGCGCTGACGGGGCCCATGACCGCCCGATTCTATGCGGAGGTACCGGAGAAATTGACCGCCCATAGAGGGAGCTGACTTCACGCACATCGTGCCGGAGGTTTGAGGCGGGCGGCAGTGGGTATTGGCCCGGCACCCGGGGGCATGTCGCTACGGGGAGAAACGATCAGTGCGCGGCGCGAGCCGCGCCACGTCCGCCTCGCATCGAGGCGACGGGAAGGAGAGACATCACCACCTTCACCCCCACCCGAGCGAGCGAGCGCCACGCGGCCGGCGAGTCGCCCGGCACAGGCACGTTCTCGTGCGTCGAGTGCGGTTGGCAGCTTTCCCTGCGAGAGAGCGACAGCCTCCCGGAGTGCCCTTGCTGCGGTGAGGAGACCTTCCGCCGCGACTCGATCTTCGAGGCGATGCAGGGCCATGACGGCACCACCGTCGAGCTCGACACGACGCCCGCGGAGGAGCATCCAGCCTGGCTTATCGAAGCGCGGGCGAAGCTACCGGCCGGCAGCCGACGCTTGGCCTGTGAAATCGACGACCAGGTCGAGCTGTTTGAGCTCGAGCGGGGCTGGACCCGGATCGGCCGCAGCGTCGCCGCCGATGTCCGCCTCGACGACCCCAGCGTCTCCCGCCGCCATGCCCTGATCGTCTCCGAACCCGACGCCTCGTTGCGCGTGCTCGACGACCGTAGCCTCAACGGCGTCCACGTCAACGGCGAGCAGGTCGAGTGGGGCAAGCTCAAGGACGGCGACCGCCTAACGATCGGTCGCTTCCACTTGTTCGTGCTCGAAGCCTGACGTCACCCAAGTTTCCGCCCTACCGGCCGCCTAGCATGCGGATCGGTGAACGCGCCCGACGAGCCTTCCGCCGCCGCCGAACGCGCGCGAGAGAGCCTGCGAGAGGAGATCGCCGGCTTCCGCACCAGCATCGATGAGATGCTCGCGCAGCAGGGAAGCGGAGGCCGCCCACCTGACAACGATCGCCTCGCTCACACCGAGGAGCGCCTCCTTCGACTCGAGGGCCGCGTCGACCAAATCGAGCAAGAGCGCCGCTTCGCCGAATGGCGCATGTACTCGAACGTGGAGAAGCTGCTCGACGACCTCCTCAGGGAGCTGCGCTCTATAGCCGATCGTCTGTCCCGATAAGAGACGTCGGGTACTGCCCCCGGCGGCTTGTACTTTTTTGGATGACCAGGGCAGCCGAAGGCTGACCTCCAAAAAAGTTGAGCCGGGGGTAGTGCCCGACGGCTCTACTCGGTTGAGATCGACGGATCCGCCTGCACCTTGTGCGGGAGGACCATCAAGAAGTTGCTCGTAGCATCGGCCGCGAGCCCCATCACCCGGTCTGCCTCCTCGTCCTGATCCGTAGCGCGAAGCTCGTCGGCATAGTGGGAGAGCAAGTCTTCGACGTCGAGAAGGCCCTCAGCGTCGAGTTCCTTGAGCTCCACTTTCGCCCCCTCGCCGAGCCGCCGTTCGATCGCCTCGCGGTCGATGCCGAAGGCATTCTGGCGGACGTAGACGCGGCCGCCGGTCATGCCGGCGCAGGCCCAGGGACCGAGGT
>DASTYR010000181.1:0-7591 GCA_035764795.1 Solirubrobacterales bacterium
CCGGCCAGTGTCACGTCCACAAATACATGCGGCCGCTGCTCGACCGGATCGAAGGGGGCGACATCGATCCCAGCTTCATCGTCACCCACAAGATGGGCCTGGAGGAAGCGTCCGACGGCTACGAGACCTTCAAGCACAAGCAGGACGAGTGCGTGAAGGTCGTGCTGAAGCCCTAGCCAGTCGGTTCGCGGCTGAGCTCGCGCTGCGCCTCTTTTGCCTGGCGGACGTGGGCGCAGACCTCCTCGGTGCTGTCGACGGTGATCAGCAGGCCCATGTCCTCGCGCGCGATCAAACCGCCGTCGTCGAGGCGGTCGTCGATCCAGTCGAGCATCGGTTCCCAGAACTCGGAGTCGACGAGGATCGTCGGGAAGTGCTGGATCCGCTCGGTCTGGATCAGGGTCAGGCTCTCGAACAGCTCGTCGAGCGTGCCGAAGCCGCCCGGGAAGCAGACGAAGGCGCGCGCGTAGCGCACGAACATCAGCTTGCGGGCGAAGAAGTAGTGGAAGTCGACCTGGCGGTTGACGAAGCGGTTGGTCTCCTGCTCGTGTGGCAGCTCGATCGTCAAGCCGACTGAGCGGCCGCCCGCTTCGTCGGCTCCGCGGTTGGCGGCCTCCATCAGACCGGGGCCGCCGCCGGTGATCACCGTGAAGCCCTCGCGCGCCAGGCAGGCGGCGGTGTCGCGGCAGAGCCCGTACCAGCGGTGGTCCTCCAGCACCCGGGCGGAGCCGAAGATCGAGACGCCGTCGTCGACGTCGCGCAGGGCGTCGAAGCCCTTGTCGATCTCAGCGCCGATCCGCTCTACGCGCCGCTCATCCTCCTCGTCGACGTCGCAGGGCGAGCAGAGCAGCTCTGCGTCGCGCTTGGCGCCCTCGGTCTCGTGCTCGACCCTGTCGCCCATCTCTTCAAGATAGACGTGTCAGCTGCCGCTGACCGAGAAGTGCTGGAAGTCCTTGGGCCAGGCCCAGTCGCCGCCCCACTCCCAGCCGGCGGCGGCGAAGGTGGCGACGACGGGGCCGCCGCCGTGGATCATGCCCCTGACGTTCTGGTCTCGGCGGGCGAAGCGGGCACCGGCCGGCGGCGAGACGTAGCCGGAGTCGGTGACGTAGGGGTTCTCGACGGGGTTGACGTCGATCGCCCTCCCATAGGCGTGCTCGGACCACCGAGAGGTGCCGGCGACGGTGCGGCAGTTGAAGGCCGAGGTGTTGTCGGCAGCCATGCTGCGGCGATCGTCGGCGCCGTAGGCGTCGACGAGGCGCATACGGCGGATCGTGAAACGCAGCCGGTAGAGCCGCCTCATGACGTCGAGCATCGCGGCCGCGTGGCGACGGTGGACGACGAGACGGCCGCGGTGGACGCGACCGTCGAAGCCCCAGTGGGTGACCCGCAGCAGGCGCAGGTCGGCGAAGCCGACCGGGCAGCCCGGTCGCCAGGAGACACCGGTCATCTGTTTGCGGGTCGCGACGTCGATCGATGCGATGCCGCCGAGGAACTTGGGCGAGCGCAAGTCGGACGTGTCGCCTGAGTGAATCGCCGCGCCTTGCGCGAGGGCGACGACGATTAACGCAAGGCTGCTCATTCCACCTTTGTACCCGATCAAGGCTCTCGGAGCGATAAAGTAATTCGGTGATGGTCAATCACGGTGAGCTCAGCCCGCAAGAGCTGAGCGAGCTGAGACGGCTGCTGGAGAATTGGCTACAGCGCTGTCGAGTTGCCCTCTCCGCCTATAACGACGCCACCACGCGTACGGTCGCCGCGGCGCACCGACTCGGCGTTCCGGCAGTGATGCTCTCGGCCCTGGTCGCCACCGGCGTCTTCTCGACGCTTGAGGAGGATCCCGCGGTATCGCTGCGGATAGCGACGGGCGTCCTGGCTGTGGCAGCCGCGGTGCTGACGGCGCTCCAGACGTTCTTGCGTCACGAGGAGCGGGCCGAGCAGTATCGCGAGGCGGCGCGAAGCTACGGACGAATCCGCCGGAGAATCGAACAGGCAATTCGTTTTCCGCCGGCCAGGGCTGCCGAGGCGAGGCAGCTGATGGACTCGCTTGCCAACTCCCTGGACGAGGCCTCCAAGGGCAAGCCGAACGTCCCTCAGCGGGTCTGGGACAGGGCGGAGTTCAAGGTCAAGGGAAGGTGCGACGCGCGGGGGCTGCGGGCCCTGCGACTGCGAATGCGCGAACGGCTCGATTTCGGAATGGGCAGGCGCCGCGGGCTGGAGCTGCCGGAAGGCCATCACCTCTACTTCGAGGACGCTGAGAACGTCGAGGTCGTCGCGCTCGACAAGCTGCACCCTCTGTCGGCGGGGCGAGGTGAGCGCGTCGCGGAGTCGGTCGCCCTTCGCCGTATGCACGAAGCTGCGACAGGGAGACGTTCACGTAGGGCGCCGCTTTTGGTTTCGCCGCTCAGCGACGGAGAGTACGCCGTCATCGACGGTAACTCGACGCTGGCAGTGGCTCGCGTGTCGGGTTGGGAAACGATCCCCGTCCGCGTGCAGTCTGCCGACGCTTCGGCGGCATAGATCTCCAATGCTCGTGGAGGAATCCAAGCAATTCTGTGCAATACCACAGCGTTACCAAGGCAAGGAGGCGCAAGTGCATGAGCCGGTCTTACTTGACCAGGTCGCCGATCCGACGGACGACGATCTGAAGGAGCTGGCGGATAGGGCGGCGGAGATCCGCCAGAAGCGTACGCGTGGCGAGCTACCTCCACTGATCATCGAGTTTGCGGGCAGTCCCAAGTCTGGGAAGTCGACGACCATCGAAGTCGTCGCCCACTTCTTCAAACGCATGGAATTCCGTGTTCGGGCGCCCAGCGAGGGCGCCAGCAAACGCACCCCCTATCACCTGCGGCGAGATCTCGTTGCGTTCAACTCGTGGACGCTCAACTATGCGATCTCTGAACTGCTCGATGCATACCACAACGTCGATCGGCCGGACCTCGTCATCCTCGACCGCGGACCCTTCGATTCACTCGCTTGGCTGGGGTTGCTCCATGAGGCTGGAGACCTCCAAGATGAGATCTTCCAGACCATGCGTGACTTTGCTTTAGTTCCGCGCTGGGCCGAGCTGGTCAGGCGCATCTACGTATTCACCTGCGAGCCAGAGATTTCGCTTGAGCGAGAGAATCAAGCGAAGCTGACGCGCAGGGGAGGGACGGCAATGAATCCCGAGACCTTGACCAGCCTGCGCAAGCAATATGCTCACCTTGCCGATACGCTCGACGAGTACCCTGTCCAGTCCTTCGACACCACCAGAACGACGTCCCCACTGGGAACTGCATTCACGATTTCCGAGGACGTGTTAACGCTCTTGGAGACGCAATGAAGACCGAGTCGCTCGTGGTTCTAGATGCTCAAGCGGTGATGGAGGTTTTCGCCAAGCCGCAGCTAGTGATGAATGGCCCGGTGGTAGACAAGGTTCTAAGAACGCTGAAGCGAGGGGAGATCATCCGCCGGGACATCGCCGAGAGGCAGACGGCCGTTAAGCAGGCCGTCGCCTACACCACCCTTCGCAGTCACGACGCTCTCCTTTGCCTCCAGCGGAACCAGTACTCCGGTGCCGACCTGCGCGGGACCTGGACGATTGTGTTCGGCGGTCACGTCAATGCGGACGAGCGCAATGGCATGCCGGGGTTGCGTCGTTGTCTCCATCGGGAGTTGCACGAGGAGTTCGGCGGAGTCGAGCTGCACGAGCCAACCTTTGTCGGCCTGGTCGCAGACCCGACGTCGGATCGCGGAAAGCGTCACCTCGGTTTCGTCTTCGAGGCCCGTGTACATGCAGATACCCTTGAGCTGGACCGTCGCTACGACAACCGGCAGTACTCCCGGATTAGAGGAAAGCGCTATTTCCTCAAGATCAGCCAGTTGTTGAACGTTGAGCGCGACCGCTTTGACCCTTGGTCACGCCTCGTGCTCGACGCCTATCGCGACCGCCGCTAACCGGCCGGTGCTGTCCGTCAGGCAGCCGCTCGCCAGTCGAATCTGGTGACCTTGTCGGGTTGGCGCTCCGTGTAGCCGTTCGACTCGAAGAGGGACCGGGGTAAGTCACACTCGAAGTACACTAGGTGACGCTGCGAGCGAAGGCCTGGATAGCTATCCGAAGCACTGGTGTGAGTCTCGCCTCCCGTTGGGTGGAGGATGAGATCCTCAGCGGGGAGGCCGAGCTCCTCCGTTATCGCCCGTTTTGCCGCCTCCTCCGGGGACTCGCCAGGCAGTTGCTTCTCACCAAGAGAAGTCCGCAATTGACGAGAGCGGCTACGCCCGCCGCGGAATCGCTGTTCGGTCTCGACAAGCTTCAGAGTTCCTTCCTCGGCGTCGGTGAAGTAGACATCGACCCCTACTACATGGATTACGCGAAGCAAGGCACCTTCGTTCGAAACGAGTGAGCACTCACCGCTCTCGAGCTCTCTCGCAAGGCAATTCACCGCCTTAGACGTGCCTTCCCCCCAGCGTCGGTACTCGATGCCAAATCGACGTAGTAGAAGCTTGAGGGAATGCAGCGTCTGCGGGATCGGAACTATGGTCTCGGTGCGGCCCGCGTCAGCGATCTCCATCGCGAGTAGGGTGGCTCGCGGCCCGGACGGAATCAGGTGGATCTATTGGAGTACCACCGGTTTCTCTGGGGTTGCTGAGCCACGCAGCGAGGCGTGAGGTCAAGCCGACGATCTCGTCGCGAATCGCGCGCACCTCCTCGATCGGGCGGCCCTTGGGGTCGGCCAGATCCCAGTCGAGGTAGCGCTTGCCGGGGATGAACGGGCACTCGTCCCCGCAGCCCATCGTCACGACGACGTCGGCCCACTCGGCGTCGGCGTCGGAGAGCCGGTGCGGGGTTCGGTCGCCGATGTCGATCCCCAGCTCGCCCATCGCCTCGACGACGATCGGATTGACCTCGCTCGCCGGCGTCGTGCCGGCCGAGCGCGCCTCATGGCGTCCGTCGACGGCCCGCGCGAAGAGCGCCTCGCTCATCTGCGAGCGGCCGGCGTTGTGGAGGCAGACGAAGAGGACGCGGGCCATCGTGCCGGCAATCATCGCCGACGCTGCGGGGACGGGTGTTGGATGGCTGTGAAAGGAGCCTGAACCGTCCGCTTCCCTCTCTACCTTGGCGACACGATGTTCCAGGAGTCGCTCACCGACACCGACGGGCGGCCGGTCGTCGAGGACCCGGCGCCGATAGCCGAGCCGGCGCCTGTCGCGACCCGGGCCCCTCTGAGGGAGCTCGAGGACGGCGCCCGCGTCAGCGGCGTCTACGCGGTGCGCGAGCGCGAGTTGCGCCGGCGGCGCAACGGCGAGCCCTGGCTGCGGCTGGGGCTCTGCGACACCAGCGGCGGCGCCGAGGCGGTCTGCTGGGAGGAGGCGGAGGCGCTCTATGCGCTCGCCGCCCCCGGCAGCGCGGTCCACATAACCGGCTCCTTCGAGATCAGCGAGCGCTGGGGACCGAAGATCAAGATTGCCTCGATGCGCGAGGCCGCACCGGACGAGTACCGGCCCGAGGACCTGATCGCCGGCTCGCACATCCCGTTCGAGCGGCTCGAGGGCGACCTGCGCCAGCTGCTCGCCACCGTCCAGGATCCGCAGCTGGCCGACCTGCTCGATCGCTTCTTCGGTCCCCGTTCTGAGATCTGGAGCCGTTTCCGCGACGCGCCGGCGGCGAAGGTCTACCACCAGGCCTACCGGCACGGGCTGCTCGAGCACACCGTCTCCGTCGCCCAGGCGGTCAGTGCCGCCGCCAACTTCTTCCCGGGGATCGACCGCGAGGTGGCGGTCACCGGTGCCCTCCTGCACGACATCGGCAAGATCGAGGCCTACAACGACGACCCGCTGGCGATCGACCTCACCGACGCCGGTCGGCTCGAGGGCGAGATTCCGCTCGGCTACTACCGTGTGCGGCGCCAGATCGAGGAGATTCCCGGCTTCGAACCCGGTCTCGCCCAGGCCGTGCTCCACATAATCCTCAGTCACCACGGCTCGCTCGAGCACGGCTCGCCGGTCGTGCCGGCGACGCGCGAGGCCGTTCTCGTCCACATGATCGACAACCTCGGCGGCCGGCTCGGCAGCTTCGACCGGCTCGAGCGCGAGCTGCGCGACGGCGAGTCCTGGTCGGGCTTCGACCGCGCGCTCTCGGGTTCCGCCTACTTCGGCCGGCGCGCCGCGGCCTGAATCCGCGCCGCCAAGCCACCTGAGTAGCTTCGGTCGGCTCCCCGCCGACTCGCAAATTGCGGGCAGATGGCCGTCCCAGGGGGGAGGCCCTGAGCCGCCGCTCACTATTCTGAAGCCGTGGCGAAGGACACCGAGAAGCTGATCCGCCAGCTCTCTCTGATCTCGTTCCTGATGGCGCAGGGCAGGCCGGTCTCGGCGCTCGAGATCAAGCGCGAGGTGGAGGGCTACAGCGACATGAACGACGACGCCTTCGCGCGTCGCTTCTACGCCGATCGCGCCGAGCTCGAGAGCCTCGGCATCCAGCTCTCGGTCGAGAAACCGGGCGAGGGCTTCTTCGAGGCCGAGCTCTACTCGCTGCCGCCGGAGAACTTCTACCTCGATGCGATCGAGTTCTCAGACGACGAGCTGGCGGCCCTGAGCACGGCGCTCTCGCTTCTGACTCAGGGCGAATTCGCCTACGCCGAGCCGCTGCGCTTGGCGCTCCAGCAGGTCGCCTGGGGCCACCCCAACCCGCTCAGCGAGGGCGAGGGCGCGCCGGTCGAGATGGCGATGACCGCCTCGGCGGGCGGCCGCGAGCTGTCCCAGCGCCTCTCCAAGATCGAGACGGCGATCTCGCGTCGCAAGACGATCGAGTTCACCTACTACACGATGGAGCGCGACGACACCGAGAAGCGCAAGGTCGATCCCTACCACCTGGTCTTCCGCGGCGGCCAGTTCTACCTGATCGGCCACGCGCACGAGCGCGATGCCGTTCGCGTCTTCCGCCTCTCGCGGATCCAGGGCAAGGTCGGCTACGCCTCCAAGGCCGAGCACGACTTCTCGCCGCCCGAGGACTTCGACCGTCGCGACTACGGCGGTCGCGCCGACTGGCAGCTCGGCGAGATCCAGGGGCGGGCGAAGATCTTCCTGCGCGACCGGATCTCCTGGCTGATCGAGCGCGACTACGGCGACTTCGGCGAGCTGCGGTCGGCGAAGAAGTCAGACGGCGCCCCCGGCAAGGGAACGATCTTCGAGACCGACTACGCCTCGCCGCGCGAGCTGATCTCCTGGGTGCTGCGCTGGCGCCAGAACGCCGCCGTGCTGGCCCCCGACGAGCTGCGCTCCGAAGCGGAGGGGCGCCTCGCCCTGCTCCACAACCGCCACGAGAACGGCTTCGAGCCGGCCGCGACGGTCGAGCGGCCGCTGCGCGAGGTGCCGCGTCGCTCGCGCTCCAACGGCCGCGCCGAGGCGGCGATCCGGCCCGAGCGCTTCGCCCGGCTGGTGACCCTCGCCGGGTTGCTGATCGACTCGGCCAAGCGCGGCGAGCGGCTGCGGGTCAGTGAGCTGCAGGAGCGCCTCGAACTGACCGACGAGGAGCTGCGCGAGGACATCGACCTGCTCAACGTCGTCAACTTCGGCGGCGGCACCTACGTGCTGTACGCGGAGCTTCAGGGCGACGAGA
>DASTYR010000182.1:0-4661 GCA_035764795.1 Solirubrobacterales bacterium
GTCCCAGGGCGGGCAGAGGTAGAGGCAGTCCGGCGTCTCGGCGGTCAGCAGCAGCGTGTGGAAGGCGCTGCCGACGACCCCGGCGACCGCGCTGGCGCCCTCCAGCGCCGCCACCTGCTCGGCCAGGGTCATCGTGTACGGCCGGACTGCCGAGAGGCGGCCGTCGAGCGACGATTCCAGCCGATCTTCTCCCAGCGGGATCCGCGTGGGCGCGAGGCCCGAGCGGCTCAGCCAGAGCACACCGCGTCGGGAGACGCGGGGCACGTCCATGCCGCGGCGGGCATGTAGATGGATGTCGCGTACCTCCGGCGCTATCCAGGCGGCCTCCTGCCAGGCGGGCTCAGGCACGAACAGTCGCTTGAACAGCACCGCGCCGCCCTCGGGCAGATCGACCAGCGGAGCGCCGAAGGCGTCCAGCCATTCAGCTGCATGAGGGGGGCGCTGTGGCCGCACGAACACCACCGGCAGGCCGTGCAGCTCAGCGTCGGGAAGCACCGGCCAGAGCCGTGCAACCGACTCGACCATGAAGTGGCCGTAGGGGGTCTGGTAGCGACGCTCCGGAGTCGCCAACGGCCCACCCCAGACCGCCTCCTCCTCGTAGACCCGAACCACCTCTTGGCTCGCCAGCCGCCTCGGGACCGAGTCGAGCGTGAACGCGCCGCCGCTGACCCGGCGCACGGTGTCCGGCGCCAGGCTGCCGTCCGTCTCGTAGGCGCCCGCTATGGTCCGGTTCACCAGCAGTTCGCGGGGGCCGGAGAAGGTCAACGAGCCGCGCGGCAGCAGAACGTGGCGACCACCCAGACCGAGGTCGCCGCGCGGACCTCTTCCGGCGGCTGATGAAGCTTCCGGTGCCATCCCTCGCCGCAGAGTAGCCCAGGCCGGCCGGCGGATACGCCTAAGATCCCCATCGGGAACGCTGGAGGCCACACAGCAGATGACCCGGACCTCGGCCAAGGCTGAAATGACGATATTCCTGCACTGCGGATGGCCAAAGACCGGCACCACGAGCCTCCAGGCCGCGCTGGTGAAGCACCAGGACCGACTCGCAGCTGCCGGCACCCTCTATCCGGACGGCTGGAGGGTGGACGGGAATCTCAGTCACCATGGCCTCGTGGACGTACTGAAGGCAGGCCGCGACTCCGATGCCGCCTTCTCGGAGTTCGCAAGGGCGCTGGCTGACGAGGCCGAAGGCGACCTGCTTCTCTCCTGCGAGGCCATCACCACCTGGCTGTTGAAGGAGGAGGGGTACGACACCTTTTCCCGGCTTCTCCACGCAGCGCAAGAAGTTGCACCGGTCACCTGCCTCTGGACGCTTCGCCGCTTCGACGACATGGCTCACTCCGGCTGTGTCCACGTGTCCGTCGGGGGTGGGCTGTCCAGGTCGGCTGCCGAGTTGATGAGGGAGCTTCGGCAGGATCGGCTGTTCGCGAGCATGCAGGCGCTGGAGAGCGTGGTCGAGGGCGGGGTTCGTTACGTCGAGTACGACTCCGCTGGTGGGCACAACACCGAGCTGTTGCGAGCCTGCGGGTTGCCCGACGACGTCGTTGAGCTCGTCGCCACGGAGCTGAAGACCTCGTCGCGTCGCAACGCCGCCTACAGCCGGAAGCAGCTTGCCGCGGTGGTCAAGGCGGAGGAGCTGGCGGCCAGAGGCGAGGTCTCCTTGGACAGGCGGTCTCTGCTCCAGGCCTTCGACAGCGGCGATCTCAGCTTCGACGACGACGGTCCCTGCCGGCTCGCCGGGCACGACGTCAGGCTCGAGGTCCACAGGCGGGCGCTGGAGACGGCGCGCAGGCACGGTCTGGCCGCATACCTGAATTTCTTCGACCGGGCGGAGCTCGGCGAGGTGCCGCCGCCGACGACCCTCGCCTCGGACGGGCTCAGCGACGAGGACGTGGAGCGGCTGATCGCTCACCTGGGCAAGGAATGAGGCCACAGCGCCTACTCGTCGAACCGGACCCCGATCACGGTTCCGCCCTCTTCGCCACTTGCCTCGAAGAAGCCCATGTTTCTCCCCAGCTTGCGAACTGCCGCGTTGGCGGCCTTCGTCTCGTACCACAGCGAGCGGCCCTCGGGACGGTCGCGCAGCAGCCTGTTCAGGGCGTTCCCGAGGAAGGCTTCTGCCAAGCCGTGACCGCGCGCCTCGCCGTAGGTGCGGACGGCCAGCGTCAATCGGGGCGCTCGGCGACGCATCAGCTCGGGATCGAAGTAGTCGTCTCGCTCCGGCATCGCTTTCGCGGCGACCCAGACGATCCCGAGCAGCGACCCGGCCCCGTCCTGCAGGCAGATGAGGTCGCGCCCGGGTTGCCAGCGCTCCAGCTGACCGGCGCTCGAGAAGCGCGAGAGGTCGTGGGTCATCTCGCGGAGCCGGACGTCGCTCGGATCGAGGGTGCGTGCGATCAGGGCCTCGGCAAGCCTGTCGTCGAGGCCGCTGCACCAGAGGCCGGCATGGCCGGGAAGCGGCATCCTCGGCCTGACGCGCCTGCCACCACCCGTGTTCTCTGCCAGAGCCATGGAGGTACCCAGAGCGTAGTCGGTGCCTCCTCTCGATCCAGAGATTCTCCGTCGCGGCAGCGGAGCTCAGGGACGCAGAGCGGGGGGTCCGACGATCCGCTCCGGGTCGCGCGCCAGCAGGTTCCGGCTGAGGCGCTCCACCTCCTCGTCGGCCGCCGAGGTCGCGGGCTCGCCCCGCAGCAGCGGCCAGAGGGCCCGGTATAGGGAGGTGGCACTCGCGGGCAGCCGCCTGTCGCTCAGCGCTGCCTCGGGCGGGGTGCGGTGGTGCTGCAGCTTGCGGTCGACCAGCGCGGCCAGCTCCTCGTCCACCTCTCCCGGCGGCGGTTCGAGGCGCGCAAAGCGAGCCAGGCGCTCTGCCTCGGTATGCGGGTCGCGCAGGATCTCCTCGTAGGAGACGAACAGGCGAGCGCCGTCGTTGCTGTTGACGATCGCGCCGGCGGTGTAGCGCTCCCAGGCCTCTATCGCCTGCTGTTCGCTCATCTCGTGCCGCGGCCCGGCCATCCGACGCCCGGACGCGGCCGAGTCGAGCGGGTTGCGCACGCAGATCACGCTGCTCACCGGCCGCGCCAGCAAGGCTCTCCAGAACGGCAGGGTGAAGGAGTTCCGCGGGTCCTTCCATCCCCATGCTCGCCGTCCCGCGAAGGTCTCGGCGATCAGCGCCGCACCCTCGTCTCGCAGCTCGGCCAGGGACGGCGATTCCTCCCAACCCCGTGGCAGCGCCGGCGCCGCGATACGGCTGCCCCCGACCGCCCGCAGGACCCGTTCGTTCAGATCGACCGCTCGGCGCCACTCCCAGAAGCCGGCCTGGTTTTCGGGACCGGGGGGGAGGAGGTCATCGGTCTCGCCCAGGTAGAGCCCGCAGAGATTCAGCATTCGCGCGGTCAGCGAGGTCCCGGACCGCGGCGCGCCGAGCACGCAGACGACGGTCTCGGCGCTGGCGCCATCCATCGAGGATTACCTTAGCGTTGCAGGCGATGAGCCCGCCCATCGTCCAGTACTGGGATAGCGAATCGCCCCCCGACTACATCGCCGCCCTGGTCGAGACCTTCAGGTCGGGGAATCCGGACGCCCACCACATCCTGTTTCACCGGTCGAGCGCCGAGCGGTTCATCGCCGATCGCTTCAGCCCCCGCGAGGTGGCGGCGTTCCGAGCCTGCGCGGTGCCGGCGATGCAGTCCGACTACCTGCGCTACTGCGCCGTGCTCGCCCTGGGCGGGATCTATTGCGACGTCGGCTATCGCTGCATCGCTCCGTTGCACACGTTCTTCGAGGGTTGCGGGGACGGCCGTCTCTTCCAGCGCCCGGCCGGTCAGGTGGTGAACGGCTTCTTCGGCTTTGCCGCTCCGGGGCATCCGCTACTCGAGCTCACTCTCGAGACGGCTACGGCCAACATCGAGAAGCGCAGCGGCGACCACGTCTGGCAGGCCACCGGACCGGCGATCTTCACGGCGCTCTGGTGGCTGCGCGAGCTCGGCTCGATCGAGGCCCTCAGGGCGAGGAGCCGGGAGGCGCTGAAAGGAAACCTCCAGCCCGCGGTTGCCGCGCTGGAAGCGCTGGCACCGGATTGCCGCCGCCTCCTGCAGGCGACGGACCGGATGACGCTGGATCCGATCGACGACGTGAGGCGCTGGCTCGCCAAGCCCGAGGCGGACCTCCCGTACAAGCAGAGCCCCGCTCACTGGGTCGGCCACGAATCGCCGATCTTTCGCGACGACGTCGCCTGAGAGGCCGCCCCGCTTCCCTGCGGCAGCCGAAAGCGCATCAGCGCGCTGTGCCAGAGCGAGACGGTGTCCTCCTCGAGGATCTCGTAGCCGTGGGCCGTCACCAGGGCGCGCATCCTCTCGGGGTCGTTGTCGGAGAAGGTGCGGTTCTGCCGGCCGAGTGGCTTGGTCTTGTCCGAGTACTGGATGACGACGTCGGCCCCGGGCCTCAGCACGGGCGCGATGTTGCCGAGGTAGCGATCGATGACGGCTGCGTCGAGGTGCACGAACGTCCCGAAGGAGAAGACGAGATCGACGCTGCCGTCGGGGACGCCAGGAAAGTCGTCGCCGTGGTTAACGATGCGGCGGAGCGCTGGGCTCCTGACGCTGCGGCTGAGCTCCTCCAGCAGTTGCGGGTGGTCATCGACCGCGTAGATCGTCTTCGCCGTC
>DASTYR010000183.1:0-3116 GCA_035764795.1 Solirubrobacterales bacterium
AGACGATCACACCGGCGGCTCCGTGCTCGATCGCGAGGGCGGCGTCCTCGTCGCTCAGCACTCCCTTGACCAGGACCGGCACCTCGCACTCGGCGGCCAGCTCCCCCAGCATGACCCAGCTCAGGGCCGGTTCCATCAGGCTGAACGTCTCCTCGATCGTGACCGCGCGCGAGGAACCCAGCGCCGCCTCGACGCTCGGCACCCCCAGGCCCTCGGGAATCCTGAATCCGGTCCGCAGGTCGCGCTCGCGGTTGCCGCCGCGCGGCGCGTCGACGGTCACCACGACCGCCTCGAAACCGCAATCGACGGCCTCGTCCATGAGCGCCCGCGTCACCCCTTCATCCTTGAAGCAATAGAGCTGGAACCAGCGCCGCCCATCGGGCGCCGCCTCGACGATGTCGCGCGGTCGGCTCGTCGCCAGCGTCGAGAGGCACATCACCGTGCCGGCCGCAGCCGCGGCCCGCGCCATCGCCAGCTCTCCCTGCGGATGCACCAGGCGCTGGTAGGCGACCGGAGCGACCAACACCGGCATCGACACCTCCGCACCCAGCACCTTGGCGCCCGCCTCCCACTGCGCATAGCCGGCCAACATCCGCGGCCGCAACCGCCACCTCCCCCACGCCGCCACGTTCTCCCGCAGCGTCACCTCGTCCCCCGCCCCACCGGCGAAGTAACCGAGCACCCCCGGCTCCAGCTTCTCGGCAGCCGCGGCCTCGAAGTCGGCGACGTTGATCAGGTCGTCCAACACGCGCGAGGACCCTAGACGAGTTGGGGGAGAGAACCGGCCGCTGTGCCCTTTAGGCCGAGTGGTCTCCAAGCCGAGGTGGGCATTCCCGCGATCCGCAGATCGTTCGCTTCGTGTGGACCACACACGCAATCGAACGACTCTATGACCGTGACCTAGAGGACTGGGATGTGGAGCGAGTGATCCAAGAACGGCATCAAGAGCGCGCCATCAACCGAGGGCGCGCTCAGTGGCTTGTGACCGGAACAGCCAGAGATGGCCGACACATTGTCGTGGTCTACGACCATCCCCACGGCCGGGACACAAGTGCAGTTCGAATTGTGAGCACATGGCCGCTTTAGCGAGACAAAACGACGCGCGCTACCCTCGGACAACCGTGCGTGCGCACTACGACCCAGAAGTCGACATCGCCATGCTCAGCTTCGAGAAGGGGCGAGCTGTCAGCGAGGAGTACGACTGGGGCCTGATCGACCGCGACCCGGACGACGGCCACCTGATGGGCTTCGTGATCTGGGACGCAAGTCAGCGCCTACCGTCTGAGTTCGTTGCCGCGCTTCCAACTGGGATCGGCAAGCGCGCCGCATAGCCACAGGGAGCGACCGCCTGCCCCTCCCACGAAGGCTCAGGGGACCACGCTCCGCAGCCTCGGCCGCGTTTCAGCTGCGCGACGGCCTTCGGGGGAGGGGCAGGCGGTCGCTCGACGGCCTTCGGGGAGGGGCAGGCGGCCCCTCCCCCGCTTCGAACTCCTAGAAGTTGACGATCGGGATGATCAGGATCGCGACGATGTTCGCGACCTTGATCATCGGGTTGATCGCCGGGCCGGCCGTGTCCTTGTAGGGGTCGCCGACCGTGTCGCCGGTGACCGAGGCGGCATGGGCCTCGGAGCCCTTGCCGCCGAAGGCACCGTCCTCGATCAGCTTCTTGGCGTTGTCCCAGGCGCCGCCACCGGCGGTCATCGAGATCGCCGCGAAGAGGCCGACGACGATGACGCCGATCAGCAGGCCGCCAAGCGCATCGACGCTGAGCAGGCCGACGATGACCGGGATCACGATCGGGATCAGCGAGGGAAGGATCATCTCCTTCTGCGCCGCGGCGGTGACGATCGCCACCGTTTTGCCGTACTCGGGCTTTTCAGTGCCCTCCATGATCCCCGGGTGGTCGCGGAACTGCTGGCGAACCTGTTCGACGACCTGGCCGCCCGCACGGCCGACCGCCTCGATCGCGAAGGCTGAGAACAGGTAGACCATCATGCCGCCGATGATCAGCCCGATCAGCACGTCTGGGCTCGAGAGGTTGAAGAGGTTGCCCAGGTCGAACCCGGCGGGAGCCTCCGCTTCCAACTCGAATTTGAAGGCGGCGAAGAGCACCAGTGCCGCCAGGGCGGCGCTACCGATTGCGTAGCCCTTGGTCACCGCCTTGGTCGTGTTGCCGACCGCGTCGAGCGGATCGGTGACGTTGCGGACGTCCTCGGGCAGGTCGGCCATCTCGGCGATGCCACCGGCGTTGTCGGTGATCGGCCCGAAGGCGTCGAGGGCGACGATCAGCCCGCAGAGCGAGAGCTGCGCCATCACGGCGACGCCGATCCCGTAGATGCCGGCGAGCTCGTTGGCGGCGAGGATCGCCAGCGCGAGCACCAGCGCGGGAGCCGCGGTCGACTGGAAGCCTTGCGCGAGCCCCTGGATGATGTTCGTCGCGTGGCCCGTCTGCGACGCTTCCGCCGTCGTCCTGACCGGCCGGAAACGGGTCGACGTGTAGTAGTCGGTGATCACGAACAGCAGCGCGGTGACGGCGACGCCGATCACGGCGCAGAGCCAGAGGTCGGTGGTGGTGATCGCCTTGGCGCCCACGTCCAGCCCGAAGTTGACCGCGTCGCTCATCAGCCACTCGGTGATCGGGTAGAAGGCGGCGATCGAGAGGACCCCGGAGACGATCATCCCCGTGTACAGCGCCCCCTCGACACGATCGGTTTTGGTCCGCACCGCGAGCGCCCCGATGATCGAGGCGATGATTGCGACACCGCCGAGGACCAGCGGGTAGACCGCGACCTCGCGCAGGTAGTCGCCGCTAGCGCCGGTGAAGGTGAGAACGCCGAGCAGCATCACGGCAACCGAGGTGACCGCGTAGGTCTCGAACAGGTCGGCCGCCATCCCGGCGCAGTCGCCGACGTTGTCGCCGACGTTGTCGGCGATCGTCGCCGGGTTGCGGGGATCGTCCTCCGGGATCCCCGCCTCGACCTTGCCGACCAGGTCGGCGCCGACGTCGGCGGCCTTGGTGAAGATGCCGCCGCCGAGCCTGGCGAAGACGGAGATCAGCGAGCCGCCGAACCCGAGCCCGATCAGGGCGTCGACCGCCTCCTTGTCGGAGAAGTCGA
>DASTYR010000184.1:0-14289 GCA_035764795.1 Solirubrobacterales bacterium
TCGGCCAGCAGGCTGCGGTGGCCAAGCGCCCGCGGGCCCCACTCGGAGCGGCCCTGGTGCCAGGCGACGACCCGGTTGGCGGCAAGGCGCTCGGCAACCTCCGCGGCGACGTCGTCGCAGCGCTCGTAGGGGACGGCGGCGTCGCGCAGCCACGCCTCGAGCTCGTCATCGCTCCACTCGCGTCCGAGCGCCGCCGTCCGCATCGGCCGCGGTGCCGAGCCGAGCCGCTCGCTGACGTAGGTGGCGGCGCCGAGCGCCGTGCCGGAGTCGCCGGCAGCCGGCTGCACCCAGATCTCGTCGAAGGGACCCTCTCGCAGCAGGCGCGAGTTGGCGACGCAGTTGAGCGCCACCCCGCCGGCCATCGCCAGCCGCCGCTCGCCGCTGCGCTCGGCCAGCCACTCGCAGAGCTCGAGCAACACCTCCTCCAGCCTCGTCTGCACGCTGGCGGCAAGGTCGGCGTGGCGCGGCGTCCACTCCTCGCCGCTCGCCAGCGGCGGCGCCAGCGCTGCCCACTCGACGTCGCGGGCATGAAAGCCGCCCTCGCCGTTCGTGCGGACCGCCTCGCGCAGCTCGGCCAACATCGCCGGCCGCCCGTAGGAGGCCATCGCCATCACCTTGTACTCGTCGGAAGAGCGGCGGAAACCGAGATGCGCGGTCAGCTCCTCGTAGACGAGGCCGAGGGAGTCCGGCAAGCGCTGCGCCGCCAGCACCTCGAGCCGTCCGTCGCGGCGGTGGCCGGCCAGGTGCGAGGCGGCCTCGCCGCGCCCGTCGAGGACGAGGACGGCGCAGGTGGGAAAGCCGGCGCCGTGGTAGGCGGAGGCGGCATGGGCGATGTGGTGGGGTACGAACTCGACCCGCTCGGGATCGAGGCCGGGCAAGGAGGTGGCGAGAAAACGGGGGGCGCGGCGGGCGAAGGTCGTGCGCAGCTCCTCCCAGGGATCGCGCGTCACCTCCTCGGGGGCGGCGAGCGCCGGGTCGTAGGAATAGGCAACCGCGTCGAGGTCGGCCGCGGAGAGGCCCGCCTCGGCGAGGCACCACTTCGCCGCCCGCTCGGGCAGCTCCCAGGTCGAGAAGGCGACCGGCGGCTTGCCGTGCTTGCGGCGGCTGAAGCGCTCCTCTTCGGCGGCGGCGACCACCTCGCCCTCGACGACGAGCGCCGCTGCGCTGTCGTGGAAGACGGCATTGACGCCTAGGACCGCGGACGCCACGAGTCACTCCTTTCGCCGAGAAGGCGACTACCCATGAGCGGAACTACCCCGCGACGAACCGGCTACAAACCGTTTCCCCTTTTGCCCTGCTCAGGCGCTCAAACCGAAATCGCCGAGAACTGCTCGAAGGCGTTCTCGAGGTCGGGGAAGACCTCGCCTCGGACGAAGCGGCCGTCGCGCACCTGCCAGATCCAGGCCAACGGCATGTCCCTGATCCCGAGCTCGCGGCTGCGCGCGTAGACCCGCCCCCGCACGAGAAGCCGCCCCTCGTGCTGCTCGACCTGGCTCGGCGTGATCAGCAGCTCTTCCCAGATCTTGGCCGCGTCGGCCAGGTATTCGCGCAATCCCGCCGGGCCGACGTATGGATCGACGCGGCCGACCGCTTCGGCGGTCGCGATCGGGAAGAACTCCATGCGATCGTCGCAGACGGCGACGATCGCATCCGGGTCGCGGCGATTGAAGGCCTCGTAGAGACTTTCGACCAGCTGTTGGTAGTCCTCAGGCATCGCCGTCGTGGAGGGTTGGGGCGGCGAGCGCGATCGCGCCCGCTCCGGGCGGGCTCTTCGCCGTGCCCTCACCCGAATTGCGAGTCAAGGCCAGGATCGCGACGTCGTCGTCGTGCCTGCCGTGGGTGAAGGCGTTTAGCGCTCCCTCGAGGCGGCGCATGACCAGGGCCGGGTCGCCGGCGCCGCGAAGCTCCGCGTGCAGCCGCTCCTCGCCGAAGCGGCCGTCGTCACCCTCGGCCTCGGTGATGCCGTCGGTGACGATCACGAGCTGCTGGCCAAGCTCAAGCGAGAGCTCGACGATCTCCCAGTGGGCGTCGGCGAAGGCACCCAACAGCGGCCCTTTGCTGGTCGCCTCGGAGACCGATTCGCCGTGGACGACAAGCGGCGGCGGATGGCCCGCGACGGCGAGCCGAACCGGCTGCTCAGGATCCTCGCTGAGGGCCAGGGCCACGAGGCTGCAGAGGGCGAGGTCGCCGCGCGCCAAGAGCGCCCGGTTGAGGGTCGAGAGGGCGATCACGGGATCGCCGGTCAACGCCGCCGCCGTGCGCAACGTGTAGCGCGCGACAGCGGTGATCGAGGCAGCCTGGGCGCCGCGACCGGTGACGTCACCGATCGCCAGCATCCAACCGCCCGGCACGCGGAACGCATCGTAGAAATCGCCTCCCACCTCGTTCTCCGCTCCGGCCGGCTGGTACATCGCCCCGATCGACCAGCCGGGGATATGGGGAAGGGGCGGCGGCAGCAAGCCGCGCTGCAGGGTCTCGGCGATCTCGGCGCGGGCACGCTCGGCCCGCTCGAGGTCGGCAAAGAGGCCGCAGTTGTCGAGGGCAAGGGCGACGCGGCCGGAGAGGATCCAGGCGAAGCGGGCGTCCTCGTTGCGGTAACGCCTACCGGAGGAGGTGGAGACGCCGATCGTCAGCGCGCCGGTGACCCGGCCGCGGGCGTTGAGGGCGACGGTGACCGCCGAGCGCGGGGCGAGCCGATGGAACATCGCCAGGTCCTCCTTGTCGTGCGCGAGCCCTTCCAGGTCGGCCTCGGCGAAGCGCTCGTAGAACTGCGGTGCGAGGGCGACGTTGTCGTCGCCCTCGACCATCCGCTCGGGAATCGACGGCTGCCGTTCGGCCAGCCAGCGCTCGAGCTCCGGTTCCGCTCCCGGGCCGGTCCGCACCGCCACCCGCCGGGGAATGCCGTCCTCGAAGACGTCGAGCATGCAGAAGTCGGCGAGGTCGGGGACGAGGATGTCGCAGATCGCGTCGTAGGTCTCCTCAAGCGTGCCACCCGCGTCGGAGACGGTGGCCAGTTCCGCGAGGATGCGAAAGCGCCGGTTCGCCTTGCGCTCCCGCATCGCCAACACGAACACCGCGACAAGTCCGCCGAGCGCCCCGATCGCGCCGATAGATATCTCGAACCAACCCATATGCCTCCGGCCCTATGCGATTCCCACCGAGAGGCCAACGCTCAGCGCTCGCTCAACGGCTACTGAAAAGACAGTACCCCCCAATTCCAAGGATGTCCAGGGCGGAGCGCTCAGGCCAAGCTCATCCGCACCCGCACCGTGGTGCCACCCTCGCCCGAGCGGACCTGCGCCAGGTCGCAAAGGTGGTTCACCATCCAGAGCCCGCGACCGTTGTGCTGACTCGGATCCGGCCGCACTCGCCCCGTCAAAGGCCCCTCGATGATGCCGGCATCCTCGACCTGCACGACCAGCGTGGCCTCCTCGCGCCAGAAGCGCAGCACGCCCGAGCCACCGCCGTGGAGGATGCTGTTGGCGGTCAGCTCGCCGGTCGCCGCGACCAGGTCGAAGCGCCGCTCAGGGGAGAGACCGGCCGCCTCGGCCGCGGCGCCCACCAACGCTCGCGCCTCGTGCAGGTGCCGGCGCTCGAACCGGAACTGGGCGGCGTCCACCGGGTGCCCGGGCAAGACGCCGGCGAAGGGCGAGATCTCGTTGGGGTCGATCGTCTCGTCGCGATCCTCGTCGAGGCTCGTCCAGCTGCCGGAGACCACCGCATGAGAGTGCCTCGCCGCCTCGAGCACCTCGTCGCCGAGGGCGCCGCTGTCGTAAGGGCAGAGCAGCCGCCAGGCCGGCCCGTCCCAGAAGGCGTGGTTGAGCAGCGCCTCGTGACGCTGGCACTCGTCGATCTCGTCGGCGCCGCGCCCCGGCCAGACCGGTTCACCGATTCCGCGCACCGGCCGGCCGCTGCCGCCGTATTCGTCGACGAACTGCTGCCAGGCGGGAATGATGCGGGCGGGGTTGCGGCCCAGCTCCGCCATGTCGACGAAGCGGATCGACTCGGCGTCGCCGTCGAGCTCGCTCCTTAGTTCCTCCGCGCGCCCGCGCCCGACCGCGACCAACGCCGGCTCACCGGCCTCTAGACCGTCGCGCAGAAAGGGGACGGCACCCGCCAGGAACTCGTCGTCGTCGCCATAGAAGAAGGCCTCGTGATGGAAGTCAGCCAGTTCCGTTCCCCCGTCTGCAAGCTCGTGGTGTCGCTCCGCAAGCCTCATTTCGAGTCCGAATACCCAGCGGACACGATGTCAATCGGGATGGGAGCGCTCGGTCAACTCAGCAGCCCCAGGACTTCCCGCTCGATCCGAGTGCGGACACGTGGGCCGATCTCCGCTCCGGTACGCCGGGGGGCGATCGTGGCGCCGTCGCGGTAGCGGTCGAGCAGGCGCGGGTCGACGTAGGAGCTGCGACAGACGGCGGGCGTGTTGCCGAGAGCTTCCGAGACGCTACGCACCGCCGCCGTTATCGCCCGCTCCGCCGCCCCCCGCGAGGGTGCCGGCCCACGGGCGGCAAGCTCGGCGGCGCAGAGGACCGTGCCGTGCCAGGTGCGGAAGTCCTTGGCGGAGAAGCGCTCGCCGATCTTGGCCTGGATATAGGCGTTGACGTCGTCGGAGCGGACGTCGCGCCACTCGCCGTCCTCCTGGAAGACGAGCAGGTCGGCCGGACCGCTGCGGCGCTGGCGCATCGCTTCGATCGCCGCCCGCGCCTCGGCGTCGCGCAGCGACTGGACCCGTCGCTGACCGCTCTTGGCGGGGAAGTCGAAGACCATTTCCTCGTCGCGCAGCGAGACATGCTCGCGACGGATCGTGGCGACGCCGAAGCTGCCGTTGGTTTCCGCGTATTCCTCGCCGCCGACGCGCAGGAAGCCGAGGTCGAGCAGCCTCACCGCGCAGGCGAGCGCGCGGCCGTGTGGCACGCCGCTCGCCCGGATGTCCTTGGTGACCGCACCCCGCAGGCGCGGCAGCGCCGCCGCAAACTCGCGCATCGTCTCGAACTTGCGCGCCGCCGCCCGCTCCTACCAGCGGTCGTGGTAGCGGTACTGCTTGCGCCCGGCGGCGTCGATCCCCGTCGCCTGGATGTGACCGCTGGGGTCCGGGCAGATCCAGACGTCTTCCCAGGCCGGAGGGATCGCCAGCGCCCTGATCCGGGCCAGCGTGTCCTCGTCCTCGATCCGCCGCCCGTCGGCGGCGCGGTAGGAGAAGCCGTTGCCGCAACGACGGCGGCTGATCCCAGCCCCTGAGCAATCCGAGCGCCGCAGGCGGCGCCGCTGCCTAGGCGCGGTTGCCAACGCCATCGACGAGCATCAGCTCAGCTCGCGACCGCCCCCCGCCGAAGACCGTCTGCGTCGCGTCCCTCCACTGAGGACAGCCACGACATCCTCGAGCTGCGCGCCGCAGCGCGGTCAGACTTCGGCTGTTTGGCAGGAAGTCGGCGGCGGACTCGTGCGTCGGCTCTGCTGCGCTCACCCATCTCCCGTACCCGATCGAGAGCCTCGATACGACTCGAACCGGTCGCCCGGCACCACGGCATGTCGGGCACCTCGGCCATCCAGACGAGCTTGCCGCGTTCATCGGTCTTCCGCGAGAGGACGGTGCGGCAGTGGCGCAGCAGGGTTACGGGAATCCCTGAAGTGGTTGCAGTCGCCATGCCTTCTCCTCTTCACCCTTTGCTCACAGCGATGTGAACAAAGGCTTACCCGCCGTGGCCCAGAGGCAAACGGGACGCCGCTCTTACGCCGAGATGGCGAGGTCAGACGGCCAGGGCGGGTGCCGGCGGGGCGCTCTCGTAACCGAACTCCTCGAGCGCCGAGCCGAGTGCCTCGTGCATCGCCTCCTGCTCGGGCGGGCTGAGGTTCTCGCGCCACGAACCCGGTTTGGCAGCGCGGACCACCTGTCGCGGTCCACGGGCACGCCGCGGCACCCGCTCGAAGCGGTGCCGCTCGGCGACCGCCGCAGCCTTGGCGCGGTCCAGCCCGAGCATCTTGCAGATCTCCTCCAGGGTCTCCTCGGTGCGCTCGCGAAGTGCCTCGTAGCGGATCAGCAGACGGCTGTCCTCCGGCCTGGTCTCATAGGCACGCCGTACGGCACGGCTGCGGTAGACCCAGACTGCCGACAACCAGCGGATCAGCGGCAGGCGTCCCTCCTCGGAGACGGGGAAGGCCCCACCAGGAATCGCCCACGATCCCTGGCTGTATCCGTCGAGCCAGGAATCGACCACGTCGCGACCGTCGCGCAGCAGGAAGATCAGCTTCGAGTCCGGGAAGAGGTCGGCGAGCAGCGGCGCCGCGTGCGAGCCGGGCTCCTTGACGACGTAGGAGGGCGGGCCCGCCCCGTCGGCGAGCACATCGGCGGCCTGCGCCTCGAAGCGCGAGCAGATCAGCGCCCGCAGCGGCTCCCACCAGCTCTCGCGGTAACGCTCGGCGAAGAAGTAGCCGGGCTCTTCGGCCTTCAGGTCGAGCAAGGTCGTCAGCTCTCGAGGCGCCTCCTCGGCGGCTGCCCAGGCCAAGGGGATGGGGCGCCAGACGCCGAGATGGTGACCGAGGTGCGGATCGTCGATCGGCACGACGCGGTCGAAGTCGGTGAGCATCTTCAGCAGCCAGGTGCTGCCACTTCGCGACGAGCCGAAGATCCAGGTGAGGCGCTCCCCGTTGTCGATCAGCGCGGTCATTGGCTGGGCGCGACGGCGCCATGTTGGCCGATCGAAAAGACTTTCGCAACCCGAGCTACCACGGTTCCGGTTTTCATTGGCCGCTTCGCTACCCCCCGCCCGGGCCGCGAAAACTACGGCTCAGGCGCCTAGTCGTCCACCTTGTCGCGCTTCGGGCCCTCCCAGCGATCGGCCGCCTCGGGATCCTTGGAAGGGTGCGGTTCGCTGGTGCTGGTGGCGCCGGTCGGCGCATGCGGCTCTTCGCCGAAGGGCATCCCGTCGGGGTCGGCGGGGTCGCGCGGATCCTCGCGCTTGTCGTAGGGATCGGGCCACTCGGTCGGGTCGGGCTCGCCGACCGGGTTGCTCAGGGAAGCGTAGGGGGACTTGTCCTTGGATATGTCGCCGGGGTCCTTGCCCGGCGGCTCCGGAAAGCCGGTCGGCGGCTTGTCGCCCGCCTCGGTCCGCTCGTTCTCCGCATCGCGCTCCATGTCGCGCCGCTACCCCGGCTCCGCTCGGGCAAAACTGGACGGTGCGATGCCGAGCCCCTCGGCGAGCGCGAAGAAGGCCGCCGCGAAGGGGCTCGTCGAGGTGCGATCGCGCAGCACCGGCCAATCGATCTGCTCGCGCAAGGCCCGCGCGATCGGCAGCAGGTCGCCGTAGTCGGCGTTGTGCTCGTCGAGTGCCATCAGCTTCGTCGCAAGGATGTCGTCGAGCGCCATCACCGGCACCGGCATCCC
The DNA here is from genome assembly GCA_035764795.1 of Solirubrobacterales bacterium. GTDB lineage: Bacteria > Actinomycetota > Thermoleophilia > Solirubrobacterales > 70-9 > VRUE01. The sequence goes on from DASTYR010000184.1 coordinate 7,385, forward strand.
GGCGGCGTTCCACTCCTCGCCGCGCTCGATCACGGCGTCGGTGATGCGGATCCCGGCCGGCTCGAAGATCAGGTCGATCATCACCTCGCCGTCCCAGGCCTTGTAGAGCCACTGCTCCGGCGGCTTCTCGGGTCGCATTCCGGCCGCCGCCAAGGTCTGCAGTGCGCGTTCGGCATCCTCGCGCTTGATCATCAGGTCGATGTCCTTGCTGGAGGGCGGTCCGCCACGAGCCCAGCAGCCGAGGCCGCCGCCGAGCAGGAAGGGGATGCGCTCGGCTTCGAGCGCCGCCGCCGCGCGCTTCAGCGTCTGCAGCAGCGGATCGAGGTCGCTACCGCTCTTCGTCGTCTTCGCCACCGCGAACGTCCTGCTCGATGTCGACTTCGTCGGCCTCGCCATGGACGGCCGCTTCGCGATCCGGCTCGGGCGCCGGCGCGTCGCGCAGAGGATCGACTGAGGACTCGGCGTGGGTGGCCTGCTCTTCGAGCAGCTCTTCGGCTTCCTCGAAGCCCTCTGCCTCGCCGCCACCGTGCTCGGCCGAGGCGCGCTCCGCCTCGTCCATGCCCTCCATGCCGCTGCGCCCACCGATCCGACGCGCTTCGGCGGCGGCGGCTTCTTCCTCTTCGGCGACGGTGCGGCGGTCGTCCGCCTCTTCTCTCATGCCCCTCTCGATGCCCTGGCGGCGCCGTGCCTAAACCGCCTGCAAGACGTCCGCCGTGAAGCGTCCATCGCAGCGAGTCGGGTAGGGAAGCGGCATGCCGTCGAGCGAGCCGCAGGCCGCGCCGCGCAAGCTCCGCGTAGCGGCAGCGGGCGACATCCACTGCCGGGACGCCAACCGCGACCGCGTCGTCGAGGCCTTCGGACGGCTCGACGGCGAAGCCGACCTGGCGCTGATCGCCGGCGATCTGACCAGCCACGGCACCCTGGCGGAGGCGGAAATCGTCTGTGCGGCGGCGGCCGAGACGGATGTCCCGGTCTTCGCCGTACTGGGCAACCACGACTGGCACGCCGGCGAACAGGACGCGATCCGCGAGCGCCTGCGCGAAGGTGGCGTCGGCGTCCTCGACCGCAGCGCCACCGTGGTCCAGGTCAACGGCTTCGAGGTGGGCCTGGTCGGCAGCAAGGGCTTCGTCGGCGGCTTCGCGCCGCGCCACCTTCCCGACTTCGGCGAGCCCTCGCTGCGCGCGGTCTACGCGGAGACGACGGCGGAGGTAGAGGCACTGAACGCCGGGCTGCAGGAGGTCGCGACCTGCCCGATCCGGATCGTCCTCCTCCACTACTCGCCGGTCGAGGCGACGCTGGAGGGCGAGCCGCGCGAGATCCTCCCCTTTATGGGCAGCGACCGCCTCGCGGCGCCGATCCTTGAGCACGGCCCCGACCTGGTCCTCCACGGCCACGCCCATGACGGCTCGCCGCAGGGGCGGATCGGCGAGGTTCCCGTCTACAACGTCTCACTGCCGGTGACCCGCCGCGACTTCTGGACGATCGAGCTCGACGCCGGCAGTGGCCGCAGCCCGATTCCGTAGCGCAGCTTGCGCCCCCGGATTAGTAGCGCAGCAGCGCCGCAACGCCGCCGACTGAAGTCAGCAATTCGGCCGCCTCGTCAACCACAGTGCTGATCTTGGCCGAGCTCGTCAGGGCGCGGCCAGCCAACGGCTCGAGCTCGACGACGCCGTCGAGCGGCGCTCGTTCGGCGGCGATCACCGGCCCCGAGCAGGCAGCGGCCGCGTGAGCAGCGTCGACGACGAGGTGACTGACCCGGCCTTCGTCGAGCGCAGCGAGGGTTTCCTGCTGCCCGGCAGCTCCCCGAGTGCCGCCGCGCGCCTCCTCCAGCGCGCGTTCGATCAGGGCGCAATCGCGCTCGACGGCGAGCCGTCGCGCCGCTTCCGCTATCCGCGCTTCGAGCTTGGCATCCGCGGCAACCGAGATGAGGTCGGCCTCGCCGCCGACCTCCACCGGAGGGGAATCCACTCCAGCCGCCCCTTGACGGAAGCAACGGACGTTGTCGGCGGCGCCGAAGACGTCGATCTGCTGCCAGCGACGCTCCTTTGCCATCCGCGCCGCCTGCCGGCCGCACTCGGTCAGGAAGCGCTCGCGGCTGTCGGCGAGACGATCGTCGAAGCGATCGCGGCCGGCGGCGCTGACCGCCTGCCCACGAACGGTGAGCTCCCAGTTCTCCAGTTCCTCCAACGTGCCCGGCGCCCACTCGAACAGCCGCACGCGCTCGGCCGAGAGGAGTCCGGCGCCCCGCGGGCAGCCGTGCTCGGCCAGATAGAGCAGCGGTGAGACGACAGGGCGTTCGGCAACGCAGGCGCAGACATCAGCCTCGGGCGCCAGATGGGGCGCCCACCAATGATCGCCGCCGCCGCGCTCGGACACCTCGACGAAGCCGACTTCGCCCCGCGGCAGGCTGCGGTCGTGGTTGCCGAAGCGGTCTTCGATCCGCTCGATCGTCCCCCGTAGGGCAGCCCGCTCGCCATGACTGCCACCGTTCCTGGCCTCGAGTACCTTGGCCAGCGCGTTGCGCAACTCGGTGCGCCAAGCGCCCCCTCGATCAGCCGGGTCGAAACCGACGTATACAGAGACCACGCCGTGCGGCGGTCTCCATTCCACCAGCCGGCGTGCGTCGTCGTAGGTCGGATGGGGCATATGGGTGGCACCTCCCGTTCGGTGTAGGCCGTTTCCTATACCCGACCACCTGTGTCAGAACCGTCGCCCGGGTATACGGCCGGCGTGAAGGAGGTGCGGATCGGCTGCTCGGGCTGGAACTACCGCTCCTGGCGCGAGGACTTCTACCCACCTCGCACTCCGGCCTCGCGTTGGCTCGAGCACTACGCAAGTGCCTTCGACACGGTCGAGGTCAACGCGACCTTCTACCGACTACCGGAGCGCAGCACGACGGCCAAATGGGCAGCCCAAGCTCCCGATGACTTCCGCTTCGCGGTCAAGGGCAGTCGCTACCTGACCCATATCCGCCGCCTGCGCGACCTCGAGGCCGGACTGGACCGCTTCTGGGAGCGGCTGGAGCCGCTGCGCGAGGCGGACAAGCTTGGGCCGGTCCTCTGGCAGCTGCCGCCCAACTTCCAGCGCGACGACGAGACCCTGGCCGCGGCACTGGCGACGCTACCGCCGGCTGATCACTGCTTCGAGTTCCGCCATCCGAGCTGGTTCGTCGCCGACGTCTACGGGCTGCTCGAGCGCCACGGCGCCAGCCTTGCCCTCGGCCACGACGCCCGCCGCCCCTTGCCCGAGGCGGCCCCAGTGGGTCCGATCGCCTACCTGCGCCTGCACTACGGCGAGCGCGGTCGTCGCGGTAACTACTCGCCTGCCGAGCTCGGCCGCTGGCGTCGCCGAATCGCCGCCTGGCGTGCGCAGCGGCCGGTCTTCGTCTACCTCAACAACGACTGGGAGGGCTTCGCCCCCCGTAATGCCAAGACCCTGAGGGCGGGCCTCTCCTGAGTGTTTCAGGCGCGCTTCTCGCCCCAGGCGCCGGTCGGCGTCTCGTCCTCGTATTTGCCGGCCGAGCCGGTCGGCGGCTCCACTTTCTCGTCGGCCCGCGGGCGCATCCCCACGTAAGCGAGGAAGGCGACGAAGAGCGGCACCGCGACGATCAGCGCGAAGATCGGCGACCAGGCGACGGCAACCACCGCCAACAGGCCGAGGACGATCAACGGAATCATGTACATGGCGGTCCGCTACCCGACCGGCCGCGCGCCTACACCGCGCCGATCGCGGCCGATCGCGGCGAGTGCTCCCTTTCCGTCTCTATGACACGGAAAGGGAGCACGCTCAGCTCAGCCGGGGCAGAACCTCGCGGGCGTAGAAGTCGAAGAAGCCTTCCTGCTCGGGGCCGACCTGGTGCAGGTAGACGTGGTCGTAGCCCGCCTCGGCGTATTCCTCGATCGCCTCCAGGTGCCGCGCCGGGTCGGGCCCGCAGACGATGCTCTCGGCGATGTCGTCCTCGCCGGCCCATTCGGTGATCTCTTCGAAGTGGGCCGGCAGCGGCAGCTCGAAGGTGTGCATGCCGCTCATCGCCGCGTTCGGCCAGTTCTCCAGCGCCGTGCGCTTGGCCTCCTCCTCGCTCGGGGCCCAGCAGACGTCGAGCTGGCCATAGGCCGGCTTGTCGCCGCCGGCGCCGCGGCGGAAGCGCTCGATCGTCTCCGCCTCCGGCGAAGTGCCGAAGATGCCGTCGCCGAGCTCGGCCGCGAGGTCGGCCGATTTCTCGCCGGCGATCGCGACCAGGATCGGCGGCAGCTCCTCCGGCAGGCTGTAGATGCGGGCGTTCTCGACCCGGTAGTGCTTGCCCCGGTGGGAAGTCAGGCCCCCTTCCCACAGCTTCCGGATCACCTCGATCGCCTCGACCAGCCGCTCCTGGCGGTCGGCCACGGGCGGCCAGCGGTCGCCGAGGATGTGCTCGTTGAGGTTCTCGCCGCTGCCAACGCCGAGCGAGAACCGCCCCGGCAGCATTTCGCCGGCCGTGGCGGCCGCCTGGGCGACGATGGCGGGATGGATCCGAGTCGTCGGGCAGGTGACCCCGGTCGCCACCTCGATCCGCTCGGTCGCCTCGGCGATGCCGCCGATCACGGCCCAGACGAAGGGGCTGTTGCCCTGGGCATCGACCCACGGGTGGAAGTGGTCGGAGATCACCGCAAAGGAGAACCCGACCTCCTCCGCCCGCGCAGCCTGCGCGACCAGCTCACGCGCGCCGTGCTCCTCGCTGGCGAGCGTATAGCCGATCGCGGTCATGCGCCGCTCAGCCGGCCAGCCGACCGCGCAGCATCTCCTTGCCCTGCTCGGCGCCCTTGCGGCTCGTCTCCTGCGCGCGGCGGAAGAAGTCGGCGAGGTCGTTGTCGCCCTCGCGCTCCGCGTCTTCGATGTAGGTCTCGAGCCGCAGCACGTTGCTGAGGCACTGCTCGACGAACCAGATGATGTTGTAGTCCTTGTCCTTGGTACCGGTGATCTGGCCGGCCTCTTGCTCGACTGCCATAGGGCTACCTCCTTGGGTGGGGTGACTTCGCTGCTTCCGCTACCCGCTGGCGCGGCTTAGTAGCGCGGCGGCGGCGCTTCGCCCCGAGCAGGCGGCGCCTGGCGCCGTTCTTCTTCGGCGAGCGTCGCGGCGTCACGGCGACGTGCCCGCTCCGTCCAGATCGCCTCCTGGAAGAAAGAGAGGACGAGGCCGGCCGCGCCGGCGATCATCAGGATCCAGCCGACCGTGTCTAGGCTGACTCCCTGCACGTGGACATTGGTGGCGAAGGTGAGGATCGCCCCCACCACGATCAAGAGGATTCCGCCTGCGATGGTCATCTCAGCTCCTGTCTCTATATATGGGCGTTGGCGCTCGAGCCGGCGCCGACCCGCTGGCCCTCGTGCACTCCCTCGGCGAACTCCTCGACGATCTTCGCGTTGAAGGCCTCGAGGTCGTCCGGTTTGCGGCTCGTGACGAGCCCTTGGTCGACGTGAACCTCCTCGTCGACCCACTCGGCCCCGGCGTTGCGGAGGTCGGTCCGCAGGCTGGGCCAGGAGGTCAAAGTGCGGCCGCGGACCACGTCCGCCTCGATCAAGGTCCACGGGCCGTGGCAGATCGCGCCGACCGGCTTGGCGGCCTCGAAGAAGGCCCGGACGAAGGCGACCGCCTCCTCGCTGGTGCGCAGCTGGTCCGGGTTGGCGACACCGCCCGGCAGGACAAGGCCGTCGTAGTGGGACGGGTCGGCCTCGCCGACCGCACGGTCCGCTTGGAAGGTTTCGGCCTTGTCGAGGTGATCGAAGGCCTGCACCTCGCCCTCCTCGGGGGCCAGGATCTCGACCTCGGCACCGGCCTCTTCCACGGCCTTCAGCGGCTCGGTCAGCTCGACCTGCTCGACCCCCTCGTTGGCGGTCAGAAAGGCGATCCTCTTGCCGTGAAGTCGCTCAGACATGGGAGTCCCCCTTCGAGTAGTCGTCGCTTCCTCTCACACGGGGTGGATTGCCCGCCGTCGCAGCGGACAAACCTCGACCTGGCCGCTCAGGCGATCCCCTCGAACTCGTACTCGCGCAGGAAACCCTCGAAAAGGCGGCGGTGCTTCTGCTCGTCGGCGAGGATCTCGGTCGCCATGTCCTGGGTCACCGGGTCGACGCCGTCGGTCTCCTCGATCATCCGCGTGTAGTGCTCGATCGCGCCGGTCTCGGCTTTGATCACACCGCGGATCACGTGGACGATGTCCGTCTGCTCGTCCGGCGGCTGCAGGAAGCTCTGCTCGGCAGCGAAGTCTTCGGATCCGGGAACGACGCCATAAAGCTCCTTGATCCGCTCGGCAAAGCGCCGCGCGTGGCCGAGCTCCTCCTCGATGTCCTCGGCGAGCGACTCCTTGATCTCCTGGGCTCGGACCCCGTCGAGATTCACCGAGGCGGCGAGGTAGCTCATCACGGTCTCGATCTCCATCCAGTAGGCCTTCTGCAAGAGCTCAATGACCGTCTCGCGCGCCTCGAGGTTGGCGCTGTCGAGAATCCCCTTGCTGGGGGACGTGATCCTGGCCTCCATCCTTCCTCCTTGGTCTGGGTCGGGCAGTCGACCGCTACCCGCCCTGCGGCGGCGGCAATCCGCGCCGTCTAGGGCGTCCGCCAGAGGGCTCAGTCACCGAAGCCGGCGCGCGCGACCGTCTCGGCGTCGCCGCCGGTCCAGGTGTTGAACGCGTACCAGGCCGGCTTCGCCTCGCGCCGCTCGGTGAGGAGGCCGGCCGAATCGCAGAAGACGCAGGCGTTGGCCTCGTCGGCCCAGGAGAACCACCAGACGCCGCCGATCCGCCAGGCGCGGCGGTTGGCGGCGAGCATCGCGAAGGCCCGGTTGAGCTCGCGGGCCTGACCCCACAGCCCCCTCTCCCAGCGTGACTCGAAGCTGTCCGAGCCCCAACCCAGCTCGGTCACGTAGAGCG
>DASTYR010000185.1:0-3069 GCA_035764795.1 Solirubrobacterales bacterium
CTTCGTCGCGGCTATGAAATCGCGCTCGGGCATGTGGGAGAAGAGGCTACCGAGAGCGTTTGGGACGCACCCCGGGGCGGTCTGCCCGTCACTGCGTACACAACTGTTACTTAATGAATGATCTGCTCGTACCTGAGAGGATGCGCCCCATGGTGGTAGACGGCGGAGATGAAGTGCGGTCGAGCCCCGGCGCCCCGGCGGCGTCCGGCGCGACCGACGGCAAGGCGTCCGCGACCGTGGCCGTCGCGGCCGCCGCCGCGGCCGGCACCGAGCCGAAGGAGCCCTCGCTGCCCCGTGGCTGGATGATCCTTCTTCAGATCCTCGCGGCGGTGGCCGGAGCGCTGCTCCTGCACGCGGCCTATACAGAGTGGGACGACGCGCCGCCGCCGCAGATCGGCACGGCCACGGTGGAGGGCAAAGAATCGGTCGTCACCAAGAAAACGACGACGACCGCGGCCGATGACACCACGACGACGGTCGAAGAGCCGGCCGTGGCCGCCGCCGGCCGCTCGGAGACCGTAGTGCTCGGCTTCCTCGCGGCGGGCACGATCCTCTTGTTCGGCGCCGCATTGCCCGGTCGGAGCGGCGCCGTGAAATTCCCAGGAGGCGGGGAAATCAAGATCGATTCGGCGTCACGTGCCGCCGTCGCAAGCACGGCCGCCAAGGGTGCGGAAACGATGGCGGAGAAGCAGGGGGCCGACCCGGCGGAAGCCCAGGCCGCCGGCGTCGCGGCCGCGCAACGGGCGGTCGTCATGCTTCCGGCCAACCTGAAAGAAGCGGAACCCAGCTCCCTGGACCGCGTCCTCGGCCGGCTCGGCCAGCGACAGGTGCCCGGGGAGAAGGAGATCATCCGAAACGCCGTCATGCAGACGGTCGAGGAAGCCCAGGCCGACGCGGTGGCGCGGGTCGTCGGGCCGGGTCGATAGCCGCAGCGTCGCGTCGTCCCTCGTTCGCATCGGCCTGCCGTAGAAGACCGACGGCAGCTCGACCGCGGATAGGCTGAGCCACGCCATGATCGATTCGCACACGCACCTCTTTCTCTGCGAAGACCCCGACGCCGAGGTGGTCGCACGGGCCCGCCAGGCCGGCGTGACGCGGATGCTCAACGTCGGGCTGGGGCGCAGCGCCCACGCCGAAGCCGAGGAAGACACGAACGCGGCGGCGATCGCCGCCGCCGAACGCCACGCGGAGGTCTTCGCCAGCGTCGGCTGCCACCCCACCGACGCGGGCGGCTTCGACGACGCAACGGGAGAGGAGATCGAGCGGCTCGCCGAGCACGAGAAGGTGCGAGCGATCGGCGAGACCGGCATCGACTACTACCGCGACCTGGCGACGCCGGCCGAGCAGCGGCGCGCCTTCGAGGCGCAGATCGAGATTGCCCGTCGCCGCGGGCTGCCGATCGTCATCCACTGCCGCGATCCGGAGGGGGAGAGGACGGCTAGCGACGAGACCTTCGAGGTGCTCGACGCCCGCGCCGACGGTGTACCGGTGATCTTGCACTGCTTCTCGGCACCCTGGCGCTGGCGCGACGCGGCTGAGCGAGGCTGGTACTGCTCCTTTGCGGGACACGTCACCTATCCGGCCTCCGACGAACTGCGCGAGGCGGCGGCGGGGCTGCCCGACGAGCTGCTGCTAGTCGAGACGGACGCTCCGTACCTGGCACCGCAGACCGTCCGCGGCAAGCCCAACGAGCCCGCCTACGTGGTCGACACCGCCAAGCTCGTCGCCGAGGTGCGCGGCGTCTCCTACGAGGAGCTGGAGCGCACGGTCGAGGCCAACGCCAGCACTCTGTTTCGCTGGTAGTGCCGCTGGATGAGACCCTCCCCTGATGGTCCGCCTCGGCCAGAACTTCCTCGCCGACCCCAACCTGCTTGACGCGATCGTCCGCGACGCTGCATTGGCTCCCGACGACGTCGTGCTGGAGGTCGGAGCAGGGGAGGGAGTGCTGACCGAGCGCTTGGCTGAGGCCGCTCGGCACCTCCACACGGTCGAGCTCGACCGCAGCCTGGAGCCGGCGTTGGCCCGGTTGGCCACCCGCCCGGACGTCGACCTTCACTGGGCCGACGCGATGATGCTCGACCTGGCGGCGCTCGAGCCGAAGCCAACCGCGATGGTCGCCAACCTGCCGTACTCGGTGGCGACGCCCGTGCTCTTGCGCACGATCGAGGAGCTGCCGTCGCTGCGCAGCTGGACCGTGATGGTGCAGCGCGAGATCGCCGATCGACTGAGGGCGCCCCCCGGCAGCCGCACCTACGGCTCGCCGAGCGTCCTCTTGCAGCTCGCCTGCGAGGTAAAGCTGGTGCGGACGGTCGACCCTGCCGTCTTCCGCCCCCGCCCCCGCGTCGAGTCGGCGATCCTGGCGCTACGCCGCACCGGCCCCGGGGCCGGTGCGGCGACTCGCGAGCTGGTGCGAGGCGCCTTCGCCCACCGCCGCAAGTCCCTAGCCCGCTCCCTGGATCACCTCCGCCCAGGCTCCCTCGACCAGGTTCGTGCCGCGCTGCGCGACCTCGACCTCTCCGAAAATTCCCGCGCCGAGCAGCTCTCCCCAAGGGACTTCCAGGCGCTGTCGAGGCGCCTGTCCCGGTAGGGGGCGAGCGGCTTGTACTTTTTCTGCGCCGCGACCGGCGGACAGCCGACCACGATCTTCAGAAAAAGTTGAGCGAGCGCCCTACCCGGACAGGCGCCCACCCCGCAACCATGCGCATCGAAGCCCCCGCCAAGCTCAACCTCTGCCTCTTCCTCGGCCCGCGCCGCGACGACGGTCTGCACGAGCTGTGCTCGTTATTCGAGCCGCTGGGGCTGGCCGACACGCTGACCGTCTCGAAGGTCGACGACTGGGGGGACGCGTCACCGGGCGCCGACGAGGTCATATGCCCCGGCGTACCGGGTGCCCCCGCGGACAACCTCGCGGCCCGGGCCCTGGCCGCGCTACGCGACCGCGGTTGGACGGTACCCCCACTGCGAGTCGAGATCGAGAAGCGGATTCCCGTCGCAGCGGGCCTCGGTGGCGGCAGCGCCGACGCCGCGGCGGTGCTGCGACTCCCTGCCACCTCTGGCACGTTGTTCGCG
>DASTYR010000186.1:0-2190 GCA_035764795.1 Solirubrobacterales bacterium
CGAAAAGGCCGGACCCTCGCGGTTGCGTGTGCGGGCGTTTAGCTGTCCGGAGACGGGATCGACGTGCCCGGAGGCCACCGCCGTCGCGGACGGAAGCGGCGTCCGAGCCGCAAATCCGCTCGGCGGCCACTCGACCAGCCAGTCGACCGCGATCGAACGGTCGCTAATGGGTCCATATCGTGCCCAGCATCAAGACCCGTGCATGCTTCGGGGAGCGCTCGAACCAGAAGTGCGCTTGCCGCCGACTTAGGGTTGGCGGTCCTGCTGGCCGCTGAGGCGGGCTACGCCGATCGGTCGCACGTGAATCGCGAGTGCCTGCGGCTGACCGGCGTTTCGTCGCGCCGGTTGAAGACCGGATGCTTCGCGCTGCGTGGCGCGCGGACTTGAGCGCGCACAGCTTCAGGCCGAGCTTATGCTGACCGGGCGATGAGGGTGGTCGAGCGCTTGTTGCGCCTGTGGACAGAGCCGCTGCCGCCGCCGGCTGAGGCGGTCGCCGCATTCAGGGAGGCGTATACCGACCCGGTGTCGGTCAACGGCGTCGACATGTCGGTGGCCGCCCTCGTCGAGCGAGCGCGGGCGGCGCAGCGTGCCTTCGCGGATCTGCGGATGGAGCTGATCGAGGAGATCGAGGCGCCCGGGCGGGTCGTGATCGTATTCTGGCAGCGCGGCCGCCACGTTGGCCCGCTCGAGATGCCGCTCGGTGAGATCAGCCCGACCGGCCAGGAGGTCGAGGTGCGGGTGATCGATGTCCTCTCGATCACCGATGGGCGCATCAGCAGCATCCAGGTCGTTCCCGACAACCTCGGACTGGCGATGCAACTCGGAGCCGTCCGGCTCGTCGAGCGCGCGACGCACGATACTCGTCCGGCCTAGGCACTGGGGGACCGCGCAAAGAAGCCTTCTCGACGTCGGGAGTCGCCCTTTGCGTGAGTCGAGGAGCCGCCGCGTGCCTCGCGGCGATCGTTGTCACTTGGCGAGGTGGGCGAGACTGAGCAGCGCTTCGGTCGCCGTCTCGTCCGGGTCGTCGGCCGCGATCGCAGTGGCGGCATCGGTAGCGGCGTCGCCGTAGTGCGGCTGGGCGAGGAGATCGACGAGGGCGGACGCGATCTCGCCCGGCGAAGCCTCGACAGGCAGGCAGATGCCGGCACCGAGCTCGACGACGCGCCCGGCGTTGAACTGCTGGTCGCGTCCAAGCGGGAGCAGGAGAAGGGGTTTGCCGTGGGCGAGAGCTCGGAGCGTCGTGCCCAGCCCGCCATGGGTGACGACCGCTGCGCAGCGTGGGAGCAGCTGATCGTGATCGGCGTAGGGACTCGTCTCGATCTTGCGTGGGGTGCGGATCGCCTCGGCGCTCACTGCCGGCCCCAGGGTGAGGATCGCGTCCACTGCCTGACCGTCGATCGCGTCGCAGACGCGCTGGATAAGGGCCTCTTGGCCTTCCATCACGGTGGTGCTGAAGCTGAGGAGGACGAGCGGTCGCCCGGCAGGGGTGCTTCCTTCTTGAGGCGCCCGGTTGACGCCAAGCGGCCCGGCGTGCAGGACGTTGGCGGGATAGTCCGTCGCGAGATCGAACCACGTCGGGACGGTCACGAGGATCAGCTCGGCTGATTCCCAGGCAGCGAGATCGTCTGTCGCGGGTTCAAGGCCGAGGCCGCTGCGCGTGTTATTGAGCTGCGCTCGATCGGTCGTCCAGGCGCCGGCGCCGCGCAGCATCTGCGTTCTCGCGAGCCCGTACGGGAAGTGCACGAGCGAGACCGTAGGCGTGCCGGTCGATTCCCCGGCGGCAATCCCGGCGGGGAGCATGCAGTCGACGATCATCAGCTCGGGCCGCAGCTGCACCACGACGTCGCGCACGTCGAGGGCGATCTCCGGCCCAGCTGCGGTTGCCATTAGCTGTGCGGCCTGCTGCTCGAACGCGGTGTCCATCTTCGGCTCGGGAGCGCGCCGGTAGCCGACGACATCGAAGCCCGCGTCGACGGCCGGCTGACGCGTGGCGGCCGAAGCGAGAACGCTGACACGCTGGTCGCGAGCGGCAAGCAGCTTGCCCGCGGCGAGGAGCGGCGGCAGATTCCCTCCGCCGCCCCAGCTCACGATCAGGACGTTACGGCGCGCTGAGTGCTTGCTCATGGACGTAGTTTCGACCCCGTCACGTAGACACGATCGTCTATGTCAGCCGCCCGTCGTCGTTGCGAC
>DASTYR010000187.1:0-4005 GCA_035764795.1 Solirubrobacterales bacterium
CCCGAGTCGTTGCCGGCGCGCTGCGTGCCTCGCACGACGACCCAATCGCCGCAGTCGATGAACTCCTCGGGGTCGACGCTGAACGAAGACCAGTAGTTGGGGATCTGGGCGAAGTTACCGAGAATCGTGTCCCGGCCTCGGGTTTCGCCACCGAGCGGCAGCTCGTCCGAGGTCAGCCAGGTTCCGTCCTCGGCGAGCATCTCGCGTAGGGCTTCGAGGTCGCCGCGCCCGAAGGCGTCGTAGGCGGACCGGGCGGTGTCGACGTTCGACATGGTCGTCCTCCTTTGTCGAGCTGGCCCCCGCCCTCTTCAGACGGTACGCCTGCCCTGCCGATCCCGCAACCCCATCGGAGGCGAATCGCGAGTCAGGCCGAAGTGCGGGCCCGATTAATCTGCTCGCCATGGCCATCGATGTCACCGATGCGAGCTTCGAGCGGGAGGTCGTGGAGCGCTCTCGCCAAGTGCCTGTCGTCGTCGACTTCTGGGCCGAGTGGTGCGGTCCCTGCCGCACGTTGACCCCGGCTCTCGAGGCCGCTGAGGCGGCGCGTGACGGCAAAGTGGTGCTCGCCAAGGTAGACGTCGACGCGAACCAGGCGCTCGCGGCGCGGTTCGGGGTGCAGGGGATCCCGGCCGTCAAGGCCTTCCGCGACGGTCGCGTCGTCAACGAGTTCGTCGGTGCGGTGCCGAAAGCGAAGGTCGACGCCCTGTTCGACTCCCTCGCGCCTTCCCGGGCCGACGAATTGCTCGCCGCCGGCGACGAGCTCTCCCTGCGCGAGGCGCATGAACTGGAGCCGCGTCGTGCCGATGTGGCCGTCGCGCTGGCCCGAGCGCGGCTCGCGCGTGGGGCGGAGGACGAGGCCCTGGAAGCGGCCGAGGGCCAAGAGGACGACTTCGCCGCCGAGGGCATCGTTGCCCGGATTCGGCTGGGCCAGGCGGGGATCGCCACGGCCGCCTTCGAGGCGCTCGATCGCGGCGACCGCGACGGCGGCCTCGACGCGCTGCTCGAGGAGATGCACGGCGCCGACGCCGAGACCCGCGAGCTGCTGCGCCGCGCCTTCGTCGGCATCCTCAGCGAAGGCGACCAGGGCGACCCAACCGCCCGCGAGTACCGCAAGCGTCTCGCGACCGCGCTCTACTGACTAGTGGAGGGGAACGTCTGTTCGCCTGCGTAGAATCGAGCTGAGTGGCCGCTTCCGACCGGATCGTCATCTCGGGTGCCCGTGAGCACAACCTCAAGGACATCGACGTGGAGCTGCCGCGTGACGCCCTGATCGTGATCACGGGGCTCTCCGGCTCGGGCAAGTCGAGCCTCGCCTTCGACACGATTTACGCCGAGGGGCAGCGGCGCTACGTCGAGTCGCTCTCCGCCTACGCGCGCCAGTTCCTCGGCCTGATGGAGAAGCCCGACGTCGACTCGATCGAGGGCCTCTCACCGGCGATCTCGATCGACCAGAAGACCACCTCGCGCAATCCGCGCTCGACGGTCGGCACGGTGACCGAGATCTACGACTACCTGCGGCTGCTCTGGGCGCGGATCGGTGTGCCCCACTGCCCGACCTGCAGGGAGCCGATCACCGGTCAGTCGCAGGAGCAAATCGTCGACCGTCTGATGACCCTCGAGGAGGGCACCAAATTCATGGTGATGGCGCCGGTCGTGCGCGGTCGCAAAGGCGAGTACGGCAAGCTGCTCGAGCAGTTCCGGCTCGAGGGCTACTCGCGGGTCAAGGTCAACGGCGAGCTGCGCCGCCTCGACGAGGAGATAGTCCTCGACAAGAAGTACAAACACGACATCTCGGTGGTCGTCGACCGGCTGGTGATGAAGCCCGACCTGCGGCGCCGGCTCTCGGAGTCGGTCGAGGCCGCGGCGGGGCTGGCGGCCGGACTGGTCGAAGTGGAGATGGTCGACGGCGGCGAGGACAATCTCGTCTTCTCCGAGCAGTTCGCCTGCCTCAACTGCGGCACCTCGATCTCTGAGCTCGAGCCGCGAATCTTCTCCTTCAACTCCCCGCACGGGGCCTGCGAGCGCTGCCACGGACTCGGCTTCCAGAAAGTGATCGATCCCGAGCTGGTCGTGCCCGACCCGACGCTCTCGCTCGGCGAGGGGGCGCTGCAGCCCTGGAACCGGGGGGTCACCGCCTACTGGAAGCGGCTGGTCGCCTCGGTCGCGGAGACCTATGGCGTCGATCTCGACAAGCCCTGGTCAAAGCTCAAGAAGAGCGACAAGGAGATCTTCCTCTACGGCACCGGCGAGGAGCGCCACCTCGTCACCTACACCAACCGCTTCGGCCGCCGTCGCTCCTACCGGGTTCGCTTCGAGGGGATCGTCAACAACCTCGAGCGCCGCTACGAGGAGACCGACTCCGAGACCAACCGCGAGCGGATCGAGGGCTACATGGCCGAGCAGCCCTGCCCGCAATGCGACGGGGCGCGGCTGCGGCCCGAGAGCCTCGCGGTCACCGTCGGCGGGCTCAGCATCGCCGAGATGACCGATATGTCGGCGCGGGCGGCGCGCCAGTGGATCGCCGAGCTCGACCTGAACGAGACCGAGCGGGCGATCGCGCGGCTGATCGTGCGCGAGATCTCCGAACGGCTGGCCTTTCTCGACAACGTCGGCATCGGCTACCTCTCGCTGGCGCGGTCGGCGCGCTCGCTCTCCGGCGGCGAGGCCCAGCGGATTCGGCTCGCGACGCAGATCGGCTCCAGCCTGGTTGGGGTGATGTACGTGCTCGACGAGCCCTCGATCGGACTGCACCAGCGCGACAACGAGAAGCTGATCGCGACGCTCGATCGGCTGCGCGACCTCGGCAATACCGTAATCGTCGTCGAGCACGACGAGGGGACGATGCGCGCCGCCGACCACCTCGTCGACCTCGGCCCCGGCGCCGGCGAGCACGGCGGCCACGTGATCGCCGCTGGCACGCCCGCCGAGGTCGCCAAGGACTCGGCCTCGCTGACCGGCCAGTACCTATCGGGTAAGCGCCAGATCGAGGTTCCCGGCGAGCGCCGCCAGCCCAGCGGCGCCCTGGTCGTGCGCGGCGCCCGCGAACACAACCTGAAGGGGATCGACGTCGCGATCCCGCTCGGCGTCTTCTGCTGCGTCACCGGCGTCTCGGGCTCGGGCAAGTCGACGCTGGTCAACGAGACCCTTCACCACGCGGTCGCCAACCGCCTGCACCAGGCGAAGCTGCGACCGGGGTCGCACGACGGCATCGACGGCCTCAGCCAGATCGACAAGATCATCAACATCGACCAGTCTCCGATCGGCCGCACGCCGCGCTCCAACCCGGCGACCTACACCAACATCTTCGACCACATCCGCCAGCTCTTCGCCCAGACCCAGGAGTCGCGGGCGCGCGGCTACAAGCCCGGCCGCTTCAGCTTCAACGTCAAGGGCGGACGCTGTGAGGTCTGCCGCGGCGACGGCCAGATCAAGATCGAGATGCACTTCCTGCCCGACGTCTACGTGCCCTGCGAACAGTGCCACGGCAAGCGCTACAACCGCGAGACGCTGGAGGTTCGCTTCAAGGGCAAGAGCATCGCCGATGTGCTCGAGATGTCGGTCGAGGAGGCGGTCGTCTTCTTCGAGAACGTGCCGAAGATCGCGCGCCGGCTGCGCACCCTGCACGACGTCGGTCTCGACTACATCCGCCTCGGTCAGCCGGCGACGACGCTCTCGGGCGGCGAGGCGCAGCGGGTGAAGCTGGCGACCGAGCTCTCCAAAGTCGCGACGGGCGAGACTCTCTACATCCTCGACGAGCCGACCACCGGCCTTCACTTCGCCGACGTTCAGCGTCTGCTCGACGTCCTCGGCCGCCTCGTCGACCAGGGCAACACGGTGGTCGTGATCGAGCACAACCTCGACGTCATCAAGACCGCGGACCACGTGATCGACCTCGGGCCCGAGGGCGGGAAGGCCGGCGGCGAGATCATCGCGGAAGGCACGCCCGAGGAGATCGCGAAGGTCCGCGGCTCGTTCACCGGACAGTTCCTCCGCCAGCTGCTCAGC
>DASTYR010000188.1:0-7355 GCA_035764795.1 Solirubrobacterales bacterium
TGGCCTGGCGGCTTTGGTCTAACCCACCCGGCACGGTAGATTTGGCCAGTCAGCCAAACATGGGAGGAGCGAGCAGTTGAGCAACCGCACGTACGTGATCGGGGTCGGGATGACCAAGTTCGAGAAGCCCGGCACCAAGGAGGGCGACTACCCCGACTGGGCCAAGGAGGCGGGGGAGAAGGCGCTCGCCGACGCCGGCATCCCCTACGAGGACGTCGAGGAGGCCTTCGCCGGCTACTGCTACGGCGACTCGACCTACGGGCAGCGCGCGATCTACCAGCTCGGGCTGACCGGGATCCCGGTCGTCAACGTCAACAACAACTGCTCGACCGGGTCCTCGGCGCTGTTCCTGGCGCGGCAGGCGGTCAAAGGCGGCCTCGCCAACTGCGCGCTGGCGCTGGGCTTCGAGAAGATGGAGCCGGGCTCACTCGGCGTCAAGTACACCGACCGCACCAACGCGCTCGACAAGCACGCGATGCGGATGTTCGAGATCCGCGATCCCGAGCAGTCGCCGCCGGCGCCGCAGATGTTCGGCAACGCCGGCCGCGACCACATGGAGAAGTACGGCTCGCAGCCCGACCACTACGCCTGGATCGGCTGGAAGAACCACAAGCACTCGGTCAACAACCCCTACGCCCAGTTCCAGGACGAGTACACGCTCGAGGACATCAAGGCGGCGAAGATGATCCACGACCCGCTGACCAAGCTGCAGTGCTCGCCGACCTCCGACGGCTCGGCCTGCGCAATCGTCGCCTCGGAGCGCTACGTCGACGAGCACGGTCTCTGGGAGCAGGCGATCGAGATCGCCGGCCAATCGATGGTCACCGACCTCTCCTCGACCTTCGCCGACGACACCGACTGCATGAAGATCGTCGGCTCCGACATGTCGAAGCAGGCCGCGAAGGAGGCCTATGAGGAGGCCGGCGTCGCCGCCGAGGAAGTCGACGTCTGCGAGCTCCACGACTGCTTCAGCGCCAACGAGCTGATCACCTACGAAGCGCTCGGCTTCGCAGCCGAGGGCGAGGGCCACAAGCTGGTCGAGGAAGAGGCGACCACCTACGGCGGCAAGGTCGTCGTCAACCCGTCGGGCGGGCTGATCTCGAAGGGCCACCCGCTCGGCGCGACCGGGCTGGCGCAGTGCTCGGAACTGACCTGGCAGCTGCGCGGCGAAGCCGACAAGCGCCAGGTCGAGGGCGCTAAGACCGCTCTGCAGCACAACATCGGCCTCGGCGGTGCCGCCGTGGTCACCGTCTACAAGCCGGCCGCGTAAGGAGCGGCTGGCAGGGAAGAGGAGGAGCACGATGGCGAAGCAGCGACGCTCACTCAGCGGCAAGGTCGTGGCGATCACGGGCGGCGCCCGGGGGATCGGCCGGGCGATGGCGGCGGCGCTGGTTCGCAAGGGGTGCCGCGTCGCGCTCGGCGACCTCGACATGGCGCTGGCCGAGCAGGCGGCGGCCGAGCTCGGCGGCGGCACGATCGCCGTGCAGCTCGACGTCACCGACCGCGACTCCTTCTCCGCCTTTCTCGACGAGGCCGAGCGGCAGCTTGGGCCGCTCGACGTCGTGATCAACAACGCCGGGATCATGCCGGTGACGCCGTTCGCCGAGGAGAGCGACGACTCGATCCGACGCCAGCTCGACATCAACGTCTATGGCGTGGTCGCCGGCACGCAGCTGGCAATCGAGCGGATGCGACGGCGGGGTGGCGGTCACATCGTCAACGTCGCCTCCTCGGCCGGCAAAGCCGGGGTGCCGGGGATCGCCACCTACTCGGGGACCAAGCACTTCGTCGTCGGCTTCACCGAGGCCGTGCGCGCCGAGTACGGAGCGGAGGGCATCGACTTCTCCTACGTGATGCCGATAACCGTCAACACCCAGCTGATCGAAGGGCTGAAAGACCACCCGGGCGTAAAACGGGTCGAGCCGGAGGACGTGGCGAACGAAGTCGTCAACGCCCTCGAAACGGGGAAGGTGGACGTCTACGTGCCCCGCCAGCTGCGCGCCTCGGTGATGATCGGGGGATTGCTGCCACGCCGAGTGCGCGAGGCGATGGCGCGCGTCATGGGCGTGACCAAGGTGTTGACCGAGGTGAGCCCCGAGGCGCGCCGCGCCTACGAGGAGCGGGCGGCGCACAGCGAGCCGGGTGTCGCGGGCGAGCCGAGCACCGAGCCGAGCGAGCAAAAGGCGGCGTAGTTGGGCCGGATCTACGACGCGACGTGGGGACGCGGCTTCGCGGCGCTCTACGACAGTTGCTTCAAGGCGGTCGAAGAGGCGGGATTGCGCGACATGCGTCGCCAGTTGGTCGGTCAGGCGAAGGGGCGGACGATCGACATCGGCTCCGGCACGGGGGCCAACCTGGAGCTGTATCCGCGGGAGGTGGAGTTGGTCATGACCGAGCCGGACCCGCACATGGCGCGGCAGCTGCGCCGCAAGCTCGGCGAAGCCGACCGCGAGGTCGAATTCGTGCAGGCGGGTGCCGAAGACCTGCCGTTCGAGGACGCCAGCTTCGACTCGGCGGTCTTCACCCTGGTGCTCTGCACGGTGCCCAACCAGCGCGCGGCCCTGGTTGAGGTGTCGCGCGTCCTCAAGCCCGGTGGCCGCATGCTCTTCCTCGAGCACGTCCGGTCCGAGAGCCCGAAGCTCGCCCGCTGGCAGGACCGGCTCGAAAAACCCTGGCGCTTCATCGGGGACGGCTGCCATTGCAACCGGGACACCGTCGCGGCAATCGAGGCGTCGCCGCTGGTGATCGAGCAGGTCGAGCACGATCGGCTACCAAAAGCCCCGCCGATCACCAGGCCGCTGGCTCGGGGCAGCGCCATCCGCGCCGCCGCATAGAAATCGGCGCAATGGCCTCGTTTGCGGATGTCGAGCTGCCCGCCGGCCCGGTCGCCGACCGCCTCTCGATCTGGCCGATGGATGACGGCACCTACGGGCTCGACGCGACGTTCCAGGGCGCCAGCGGTCACGAGCGCATGCAACAGCACGAGGCTGAGCTCGAGGCGGCGTCCGTGCGCTGGTCCCTGCGCCAAGAGCTCGACGGGGGCTGGACGCTGCGCTTCGGGCCGATCAGCGCAGCCGACGTCGCGGCGGCACTGCGGGCTTTCGTCTCCTGAGTCGTCGTCTGTGGCGACCGGTCAACCGGCCGTTGGGCCGCCGCTGCCGCGGTAGCGGTCGGCTAGGAGCGGCTGCAGGACGAGGACGCCGCCGAGGATCAGGAGCGAGGTTGCCGTCCAGGCGAGGCCCAGGTCGTCAAGCACGTTGTCGTGACCGGCCTCGCGGTGGGCCGAAAGGAGCACGGAGAAGGCCACGCCAAGGAGGCCGGCGATGCCGGCCCCGGTGATGAAGCCGAGCCATTCCTCGTGGTCCTCGTCGGTCTCGATTTGCGGAACCAGCCATACAGCCTCGACGACGTATGCGATCAGCAGCGCCGCGCCGATCGTTGCGAGGGTGCGCAGCAGCTCCGGCGAGGCCGGTGCCAGCTCGGCAAGGAAGAAGTACGCGCCGAGGGTCGCGAGGAGGACGGCCAGCAAAGCGGTCGCGACGCCCTTCGGAATGGGATCGAGGAGGAGGAACCGGTCGAGCACGAGCGGCAGTCTAGAGGCGATACAGACCAGATTCCGCGATCTAACGCACGATAATGGTGGTTATGTAGCCTCACTGCGCAGCCTTATGCTTGCGACTCCTTGAGAACTAGCCGAACTCAGAGCGGTCGACTGCGTCGCCTCCTCTCGCTTGTCCTTCCGGTGACAGCGACCCTGGCGCTTCTAGCCGGTACCTCCGGTGCGCAACAACCAGAGAACGCGGAAATCTGGTGCCTCGATCCGGCAAATCGCGAGCGGGTTGTGAGAACCGCCGAGCTGCTCGGGCTCGGTGCCTCCGCTGGCGCCGATCGCGCCCGTCTCGTGCCGCGAGGATCGAACCGGGCGATGTCGCTTGGGCAGTGGCGCCACGCTCGGCCCGGCGACTTCCAGCGAGCCTGCGCCGCGACCCATGGCGCATTCGCCGTTCCGCCCGCTCCGCAGGCCGGACCGATCGAGGACGGCACCACCGGGACCGATTTCGCGGTTGCGGTCGGCGCGGGCCTGATCAGCAGCGCAGCGGGCGGCGTCATCGGCTACCAGCTTTCCAGGAGGGCACGGAGCCAGGAGCGCCGCTATCAGGAGGACGTCGTCCTGCAAACCGAACTGACCGAGCTCGTTGTGGAGGTGGACCGACTGGAGGAGCGGACGCGCTCAGGCACCGCAACCGGATCCGACACGCTTGCCGTGCGAGAAAGGGCAGTCCGACTCTTGCGCAACCTGTCGCGATCGCCCTCGTTTGAGAGCGAAACTCTCGTGGCGTTGAGCGAGTTGATCGGTGTGCTCGAGGCGCCGAGCCTCGAAGACGACGAGCTCAACGCCTCGCAGCTGTCACGTGTCAGGAAGCGGATCGAGGACTCCTGCACCGGAAAGCGGTCGCAGCGCGAGCAGGAGGTCAACGGTTGATGCGCCGACCGGCTGAGGCTGAGCCGCCCGCTCGACCGCCGCTTTCAGGTCCTCCGCCGATTCAACGTCGATCGGTTGCAAGCCGCGGGCGCCAGGGCCTGCGATGGCGAAGGACGGCGTGCCCCCTAACCCAAGGCCCTCGGCTTCGGCGGTCGTGCGCGAGAGCTCGGCGACGACACCGCGGCTGCGGCGCTCGCGGTTCCATCTGGCGACGTCTGGCACCTCGGCGCCTTCGGCGATCGCGGTCAGGAAGTCGTCGGTCACATAACCGGAGCCCTCGAAGCCCTGGTTTCGGTAGAAGAGCTCGACGAACTGCCAGCCGCGGCCCTGCCTGCCGGCGGCGATCGCGGCAGCGCCGGCGGTCGCCGAATCCTCGCCGAGGATGACGAAGTTGCGGAACTCGATCCTCGCCTCGCCGCTGCGCACCTTCGACTCGATCATCTCGGGGACGATCTCTTCCGCGTAGGCCTTGCAGACCGGGCACTGCAGGTCGCCGTACTCGACGAGGGTGACTCTCGCATTTGGATCGCCGAGGACCAGGCCGCGCTGCGGAATGCCGCCAAGTTGACCGGTTATGGCCGCGGCTCCCTCTATCTCGGTGTCGCCGCCCTCGGTCTGGGTCTCGTTGACCACGATCAAGACGGCGACGACGACGATCGCCAGGAAGGCCGCCGCGCTGGCGAGCTTGAGCAGGCGCTGGCGGTTCGCCTCCTTGCCGGCTGCATCGTCACTCACGACGGCCTGCCGACGTAGGCGACCATCCGCACGGCGTTAAGAGCGAAGAGCAGCGTCATCAGCACGGCGCTGACCAGGCACCACTGGCAGACCGCCTCGATCATGAAGAGCTCGAGGTAGGTCAGGTAGACGCTGTAGCCGAAGCCGGTCAAAGCCAGGGCGAAGCCGGCCATGCGCGGACCGTCGCCCCGCAGCAACGCCGCGCCGAGCAGCAGCGCGTAGCCGAAGATGCCGATCAGCGCCACGCTGATCCCGAGCAGCTCCGAATGCGAGCTGGCCGCCACCCTCTCGCAACCGCTGCCCCCGGCGAGACAGGCCGGCGCGCCGCCGTCCGCCTCGGCGATCACGATATAGGCGGCGACGCCGATCCCGAAGGCGGCGAGAAACGTAGCGACGCGCTGCAGGGTCCCCTCGGCGGGTGCGGACATCGGGCGGCAGCCTATGGCCTCTGCCTCAGCGCCGGCTAAACGCAGGCCGCGCAACTCACTGGCGTCGCCAGCTACCCCCGAAGAGACGGCTGAGCCGGCCGCCGCGGTTGGGCTTGAACTTCGGCGACCCCTTCTCCGGCGGCCCCAGTCGCTGCGCCTGCTCGGCGCCGACCTTGAGCAAGACGCCCCGCTCCGCCGTCCGCTCGACCTCCGGCGCATCGGCGAAGCGCAGCTTGCCCTCGCCGTCGACGAAGACGACACCGTCGAAGATGTGCTCGCTGTAGTTGTCGAGCATCGCCTCGACCCGGCCGACCTCAACCCCGTCGGCGCTGTAGACGGGAGTCCCCGCCTGCACCGCGGCGTAGTGGATCGCACTGCCGATGTCGTCCATCGCCGTCAAAGGCTAACGACGGGCGGCAACCGACCCCTCGGCGCAGAAGGCCGCGATCTCCCGTGAGAGCTTGCCGCCCTGCCAGGCGAGTGGCGACTCGCCTTCGGCCTCTCCGATCAGCCGCGCGGTGGGCATCGCCTCGGCGTAGCGTTCGGCCACCTCGCGCGGATGGCCCGGATCGGGTCCGTCGTGGCTGGCGACGACAAGTGCCGGCACGTCGATCGCCGTCAGGTCCTCGACCGTTGCGAAAGGCCGCGAGCGCGGCACCTGACGAAGCGCGTCGACGAGTGCGTCGAGACGTCGGTGCAGGCGCATCCGCTCGCCCGTGAAGCGCAGGACCGTCTGCCGCCAAGCCGGATCGATCCCCTGCCGGCGGCCGATGTAGGCGAGGAAGCCGTCGATGCCCTCGCCCTCGAGCGCGTCGGCAAGCCCATCCCAGTACGCCAGCCCTTCGTCCGTTATCTCCCCCGCGTAAACAGGCCCGATGGCGACGAGACCGGCCAGGCGCTCGGGGCGCCGCAGCGCATACGCCACAGCGGTGTGGGCGCCCATCGAGTGGCCGGCGAGGACGAAGCGCCCCTCCCCCACCTCGGCCGCGACAACTGCCTCCAGGTCGTCGACCAGCGCCTCGTAGCCATACCCATGCCCGGCGGGCGCCGGATCGGACTCGCCATGACCGCGGGCGTCGTAGGAGACGACCGCATGGCCGGCGCGCTCGAGGGCGCGCGAGCCGTGGACGACGTAGCGCCGAGTGGCGGTGATCCCATGGCAGAGCATGATCGGCGGCCCCTTCCCCGCCACCTCGCCGCGGATTGCCGGCGCCTCGCCCACGGCGAACTGTCGCGGCTCGGCCGGCACCCGGCGCCCTCGGTCGCCCATCAGGCGATCGCCGCGAGTGCCGCTTCCAGGTCGTCGACGGTCTGGAACCTGGCGCCGGTCCGCGATACGTGCTTGTAGCGGACGATCCCCTCACCGTCGACGATGAAGATCGATCTCATCACGTAGCGCCCGCCGGGCCCCGTCACCTCCAGGCTGGCCAGCTTCGCGAACGGACCTACCCACCCCGTGACGCCGTACCGCTTGCTGACGCTGAGATCCTCGTCTGCGAGCAGCGGCACGTTGAGGCTCTGCTCTTCGATCCAGTGATCGTGCGACTCGACCGACTGCGGCGAGATCCCCAGCACCTCGGCGTCGAGCGCGTCGAGTCGATCCGCCTTGTCGCGGTAGGAGCAGAACTGCTTCGTGCAGACGGTCGTCGCGTCGCCCGGATAGAAGGCGAGCACCACGTTGCGATCCCTGTAGTCGGAGAGGCGGTAGG
>DASTYR010000189.1:0-2164 GCA_035764795.1 Solirubrobacterales bacterium
GTGCCACGCTCGGCCAAGCGGTGTCGCAACTCCGCGACCTGCAGATCGACGATCTTCTCGATCTGGGGCAGGGTCAGGCGCCGGAACAGGATGATGTCGTCCACTCGGTTGAGGAACTCTGGCCGGAAGTGCGCCCGTAGCTCCGCCATGACCTTGTCCCGGCTCTCCGGGTCGATGTCGCCATCGGTGCTCGCGCCCGTCATGAGGTACTCGGCACCGATGTTCGACGTCATGATGATGACGGTGTTTCGGAAGTCGACGGTACGGCCCTGGGCGTCGGTGATTCGTCCGTCATCGAGGACTTGGAGCAGCGTGTTGAACACATCCGTATGCGCCTTCTCTATCTCGTCGAAGAGAACGACCGAGTACGGCTTACGGCGCACCGCCTCGGTGAGCTGGCCACCCTCTTCGTAGCCGACGTACCCCGGCGGGGCACCGACCAGTCGGCTCACGGTGTGCCGCTCCTGGTACTCGCTCATGTCCAAGCGCACGATGTTGTCCTCGGAGTCGAACAGCGCGGCCGCGAGCGACCTCGCAAGTTCTGTCTTCCCGACGCCGGTCGGTCCGAGGAAGATGAACGAGCCGATCGGCCGACGCGGGTCCTTGATGCCGGAGCGGGCCCTGATGATCGCATCAGCGACGAGTTGTACTGCCTCGTCCTGGCCGATGACCCGTTGGTGCAGGATCTCGTCGAGTCGCAGGAGCTTGTCTCGTTCACCCTCCTTGAGGCGACTGATCGGGATGCCGGTCCAGGCCGACACGATCTCGGCGATCTCGTCCTCGGTCACGACCTCCCGCAGCAGCCTGCGATCGCCGACCCGCTGCTCGAGTTGTTCCTCCTCGGCGCGCAGCCGCCGCTCCAGCTCTGCGATCCGGCCGTAACGCAGCTCGGCCGCGCGGTTGAGGTCGTAGGCCCGCTCCGCCTCCTCCGCCTCGCGGCGCAGACGCTCCAGTTCGCTTCGAACCTCCTGTACGCGCCGGATGGCCTGCCGCTCGTGCTCCCATTGCGCCCGCTTGGCGTCCGCTTCGGTCCGCAGGTCGGCCAGTTCCCGCCGCAGTTGGTCGAGGCGCGCGATGCTAGCGGCATCGGTCTCCTTGGCCAATGCGGCCTCTTCGATCTCCAGCCTCATCACTCGTCGGGTCAGTTCGTCCAACTCGGCCGGCATCGAATCGATCTCGGTGCGCAGTCGGGCGCATGCCTCGTCGACCAAGTCGATCGCCTTGTCTGGCAGGAATCTGTCGGTGATGTAGCGGTGGCTGAGGGTCGCCGCCGCGACGAGTGCCGCGTCCTGGATCTTCACGCCGTGGAAGACCTCGAGCCGCTCCCGCAGCCCGCGAAGGATCGAAATCGTGTCTTCCGCCGTCGGCTCGTCGATCAGGACGGGCTGGAAACGCCGGGCCAGAGCGGCGTCCTTCTCGACACGCTTGCGGTACTCGTCGAGCGTGGTGGCGCCGATCATGTGCAGCTCGCCGCGCGCCAGCATGGGCTTGAGCATGTTGCCGGCGTCCATCGCGCCCTCGGCGGCGCCGGCACCCACGACGGTGTGCAACTCATCGACGAAGAGCAGGATTCGTCCCTCGCCCGCCTTCACCTCGGTCAGTACGGCTTTGAGCCGTTCCTCGAACTCGCCGCGGTACTTGGCGCCCGCGACGAGCGAGCCCATGTCGAGGGCGAAGACGGTCTTGTCCTTCAGCCCTTCCGGGATGTCGCCTTGGACGACGCGTTGCGCCAGACCCTCCACAATGGCCGTCTTGCCCACACCCGGGTCGCCGATCAATACCGGGTTGTTCTTGGACTTTCGGGACAGGATCTGGATCACCCGGCGGATCTCGGCGTCGCGGCCGATGACCGGGTCGAGCCGGCCGTCCTCCGCCGCCTGGGTCAGGTCGACGGAGTACTTCTCCAGCGACTCGTACGACGCCTCGGCGCTCTCGCTGGTCACCCGCCGGTTGCCGCGCACGGCGGTGATCGCCTCCCGCAGCCCGGCCGCGGTGAGACCGGCGTCGGTGAGCACCTTCTGCGCGCTCGACTCGACGGTCGCGGTGGCGACGAGCAGGTGGTCGGTGGCGACGTAGTCGTCCTTCATCGACGCAGCCAGGTCGAGCGCTTGGGCGAGCACGCGGGTGAGCGAGGCGGACGCGCTGGGCTGCTGGACCGTCGACC
>DASTYR010000190.1:0-7379 GCA_035764795.1 Solirubrobacterales bacterium
CTCGGTGATCGCGGCGATCGCCGCTGCGGCCGGGCCGCGCGGCGCGCCCGAGAAGCCGGTGCCGAAGATGGCGTCGACGACTGCGCCGGAGCCGGCCAAGCGCCCCGCCAGGCCGGCGTCCGCCTCCTCGGCCCGGAAGCGCTCGAGGTTCGCCGCCGCGTCGCCGCTCAGCTCGGCGGCAGGCCAGAGCAACAACGCGTCGACGTCGAACCCAGCCTCCGCCAGGTAGCGCGCGGCCACGAGCCCGTCGCCGCCGTTGTTGCCCTTGCCGCAGACCACCCGCACCGGTCCCTCCGGCGCCAGCTCCCCGACAGCGTCGGCCACCGCGCGCCCCGCCGCCTCCATCAGCTCAAGCGACGCAACACCCTGCTCCTCGATCGCCCAGCGGTCGACGGCACGCATACCGTCTGCGTCGTAGAGGGGGTTCAGCCAGGGCTCCATGTCAGGCGAGCCTAGCTTCGCCAGCGCTGCCAGGCGGTTATTTCGCCAGGCTGACGATCAACTTCGCGGTGACGCGATTGCCGTCGGCTTCGGAGCCCAGGGCGATCGAGGCGATGTTGCGCAGGTACTTCTTCGCTTCGCGGAATTCGGCCTTGTCGGAGGCGGGGACAAGCGAGTCGGCTAGCTTGAGCGCTCGCGGACCGTCGACGAAGCCGCTGATCGGCGTGTCGCCGAGGGCTGCGACCGCGGCCTTGTAGGCGGGCGTCGTCGAGAGATCGGCGCCGCCGCCGACCTCGAGCGCGCTCATCGTCTGACGCATGCCGTAGCCGATCGCCACACGATCGCCTTTGGTGGCGACGACAAGCGGCTGAGGACCGAGCTCCTCCGCGTCACTGACCGCGAAGCCGTTGATCTTCCCGCTCAGGCCCTTCACCCCGGGGGTGCCCGACTGCCGGACTAGGGCGCCAACCGTCTTGATCGCCGTCGCAACTTCACTGGAGTCGTCGCTCGTGAGCACGAACGCGCCGCCCACGTTGCCCTCGCCGGTGCCCGAGGCGAACAAGCCGGCGTCATCGAGGGACGCCGCGATCTTGTCGAGGTCGAAACCGAATTCCCGCACGCCTTTCTTCAGCTGATTCGGAGGCACCGTGCCCTCGATCCCTTCCTCGTCGAGCTGGTCCAGCGCTTCCTGCAGCTGCTCGCCAAACCCCGAGACGGCAAAGGCGGCGAACGAGTCGGCGGGCAACGAGCCGAGCAGCCCGGAGGCGTCGCCACTTGGCGCTTCCTGGTCGCCGAGGTCGCTGCTGATCTCAACCTCGACGCGATCCGACTCCGGAAGGACGCTCGCCACCGCGGTCGCTTCTTCCGGTTTGATCCCGGTGCTTTCGAATGCTTTCAGCGCCGTTGGATCCACCTCGTCGCCGGACTGCTCGATCAGGAGTCCGATATCGACGTAGACGTCGGCGAGGCTGCCTTCCACGGCGCCATCGATCGCCTCTTGGTAGGCGGCTTCGTCGTCGAGCGAATCTCCGTTGTGGGCGTCGACGACATCTTTGAATATCTGCTCGCTGTCGCAAAGGACCAGGAAGTCGCCCACGACGCCGAGCGCCTCGCCCTCGCCGCTCTCGAGCTGGTATTCGACCCCCTCGTAGGAGGCGTCCTCGACCGGGTCCTTCTCCACCTCAGCCTGTTTCTCGACGAACGACTGCGCCGCGTCGGGATCGGTCGTCTCGAGCGCGATGCCGCCCGCCATCTCCTCGTCGCTCGCGCCGTTCCGGAGGAAGAGGCCGGCTCGCTCGCCCAGCCAGGGCTCGACTTCGGTGTCGAAGTCGAAGGGTTCGCCGTCCTCGCGCGCTTCGCTTTCGAGTTTCGAGACGATCTCGCCGCCGAGGTCGTCGATCCCGCCGATCGTCCGAGCGACCGCCTCGACGTTTTGCTTCAGCTCCCCCTGAGGACGGATCGTCGCTTCGACAAAGATCGGCGACCCTGGGGGTGCGAGGGCGGATGCCTGCGAGCCGTCGTCGTCGCCACCACCCTCGTCGCCGCAGCCGGCAAGGGCGAGGAGGAAGCCGCCAAAGACGAGGAGGGTGAAGAGGGTTGCCGGGAGCCGCGCCTTCAAGTTGCGCGGCATCCTACCCAGATCTCACTCGACCGTAACCGTCTTGGCCAGATTGCGCGGCTGGTCGACGTTGAGTCCGCGGGCGCGAGAGATCTCGTAGGCGAGCAGTTGCAACGGCAGGATCGCCAGGATCGGCTGCAGGATCCAGTCGCTGCGCGGCACCTCGATCGTCTGGTCGGCGACGTCGCCAACCCGCTGACAGCCCTCGGTGGCGATCGCGATCGTCTGCGCCCCCCGCGCCCGTACCTCTTCGACGTTGGAGAGGACCTTGTCCAGCACCGGGCTCTCCGTAGCCACACAGACGACCGGGGTCGACTCGTCGAGCAGAGCGATCGGGCCGTGCTTCATCTCGCCGGCGGCGTAGGCGTCGGTCGGGATGTAGGAAATCTCCTTCAGCTTCAGGGCACCCTCGAGGCAAACCGGAAGACCGATATGGCGCCCGAGGTAGAGAAAGAATTCACGGTCACCATAGGCGGTGGCCACCCCACGTATCTCGTCCTCGCAGCTGGCGATCGCCGCCTCGATCTTCGAGGGCAGCGCCTTCAGCTCGCCCACGAGCTCCGCGATGCGCTCCGACGGCAGCGTCCCCCGCAGCTCCGCAAGTCGCAGTCCGATCAAGTACATGACCGCGACCTGGGCGACGAAGGTCTTGGTCGCGGCGACGCTGATCTCCATGCCGCTGCGCGTGTAGAGGACGGCGTCCGCGTCCCTGGTTGCCTGACTGCCCATGATGTTGGTCACTGCGAGCACCTTGGCGCCGTTCTCGCGCGCCAACCGCATTGCCGCCAGCGTGTCGGCGGTCTCGCCCGACTGGGTGATGCCTATGACCAGATCGTCCGGCCCGACGACCGGGTTGCGGTAGCGGTACTCGGAGGCGACGTCCATCTCGACCGGCACCCGTGCCCATTCCTCAATCGCGTAGCGACCAACCAGACCGGCGTGGTAGGAGGTGCCGCAGGCGACGATCACGATCCGCCGCACCTCGCGCAGGAACGAGTCGTCGAGCTCGAGCTCGGAGAGGTCGACGCCCTCGTCGCCGGGCAGCCGATCTGCGATCGTCTCGGCGACCGCGTCGGGCTGTTCGTGGATCTCCTTGAGCATGAAGGTCTCGTAGCCACCCTTCTCGGCGGCGTCGGCGTCCCAGGTGACCTCTTCGGGCTGACGCTCGACCGGGTTGCCGTCGGCGTCGCGGATCCTCACCCCGGCGGCGTCGATCGTGACGATCTCGCCGTTTTCGACGTTCATCGCCTGGCGGGTCTCGGCCAGGAAGGCGGGGATGGCGGAGGCAAGGAAGGTCTCCCCCTCTCCGACGCCGACGACGAGCGGGCACTCCTTGCGGGCGCCGACCAGCAGGCCGGGCTGGTCGGCGTGCATGGCGACGAAGGCGTAGTGGCCACGCAACTCGGCGAAGGCAGCGCCGACGGCGGCGGTCAAGTCGCCGTCGTAGTGATGGGCGATCAGGTGGGCGACAACCTCGGCGTCGGTTTCGGAGCTGAACTCCTCCCCCTTGCCCTCGAGCCACCGTCGCAGCTTGGCGTGGTTCTCGACGATCCCGTTGAGGACGATGTGAACCCGGTCGGAGCTGTCGCTGTGGGGGTGGGCGTTGCGCTCTGTGACGCGTCCGTGCGTGGCCCAACGCGTGTGGGCAACTCCAGTCGTGGCGGGCGGCGCAGCTACCGCGACCCCACCCCGCTCACCGTCGCGCTGCTCGACCGCGGCGCGAAGGTTGGCGAGGTTGCCGACCGCGCGCACGCTCTCGACCCGGCCGTCCTCGATGGTCGAGACACCCGCCGAGTCGTAGCCTCGGTATTCGAGCTTCTCCAACCCGGCGACCAGCAGTTCGCGGCAGGGACGGTCCCCGACATATCCGACTATTCCGCACATGAGAGGCGACTAAGGGTAGAGGGCGGTCCTCAAGACAGCTCTTGCCTGACCACGGCGGCAAGCCGCTCGCAGACGGCCTCGGCCTCCTCGGCGGTCGGCGCCTCGGCCATCACCCGGACCAACGGCTCGGTCCCCGAGGGGCGCAGTAGCACCCGGCCGCGCCCTTCCAGCTCGGCCTGCTCTCGCTCGACCGCCTCCCATACGGCGGTGGCGCCATCGAGGGCGGTGCGGTCGACGCCGTCGACGTTGACCAGCGTCTGGGGCAGCTTCTCCATCGCCGTGACGCCATCGAGCCCGCGGCCGCCCAGCTCGCGCATCGTCATCAGCGCGGCGGCGATGCCGTCACCGGTCGCGGCGAAATCTGCGTCGATGATGTGGCCGGACTGCTCACCGCCGAGCGACCAGCCGCGACTGCGGAGCTCGTCGAGGACGTAGCGGTCGCCGACCTTCGTGACGGCGACCTCGACGCCCGCCTCCTCCATGGCTCGGTGGAAGCCGTAGTTGCTCATCACGGTTACGGCGACGCCGCCGCGCAGTTCGCCGCGCGCCGCCTTGCCGCGCGCGATGAGCGCGATCAACTCGTCGCCGTCGTGCGGGCGGCCGTCCGCGTCGACGGCCAGCACCCGGTCGCCGTCGCCGTCGAAGGCGAAGCCGACCGCGGCGCCGCTGGAGCGCACGTGGGCGGAGACGTTCTCGAGGTGGGTCGAGCCGCAACCGTCGTTGATGTTGCGGCCATCGGGCTCGGCAGCGATGAGCTCGACCTCCGCGCCGAGGCGCTCGAAGATCGCCGGCGCCGCACGGTGGGTGGCGCCGTTGGCACAGTCGAGCGCCACCCGCACACCCGAGAGGTCGAGCGGGAATGCCGCCTCCAAAGCCCGCAGGTAGTCCTCGAGGCCGCCGTTCAGCTCCCGCACGCACCCCGGTGCAGCGGACTTGGTCGACTCGAGCCGGGCCTCGATCCGCGCCTCGGCCTCGTCGTCGAGCTTGGTGCCGGACGCGCCGAAGAACTTGATGCCGTTGTCGCGGTAGGGGTTGTGGGAGGCGGAGACGACGGCGGCCAGGTCGAGCCCGAGACGCCGGACGAGGACCGCCGCGGCGGGGGTCGGCAGCACTCCACCGAGCAGCGCGTCGCCACCAGCGGCGGCAACGCCGGCCGCCATCGCGGATTCCAGCATCGGCCCCGACTCACGCGTGTCGCGGACGATCAGGACCTGCGGCGCCTGGCGCGTCTTGCCCGCATCCCGGGCAGAATGCGCCAACGACTCGACGGCCGCCCGACCCAGCGCCGTCGCCAGCTCGGCGCTGAGAAAGGTGCCGGCCTCCCCGCGAACCCCGTCGGTCCCGAAGAGCTTGCGCTCCAACTGCATGTAGCGGGCCTAGCGCTTCGAGAACTGCGGCCGCTTGCGGGCCTTCTTGAGCCCCGCCTTGCGCCGCTCCTTGACTCGCGCGTCACGGGTTAGGAAGCCGCGGCGCTTCAGCTCGCTGCGCAGGTCGGGATCGACCTCAGTCAGCGCCCGGGCGATGCCGTGGCGCACGGCGCCGGCCTGACCGCTGACGCCGCCTCCGTGGACGCGGACGCGGACGTCGACGTTGCCCTCGTAGCCGGTCGTGGTCAGCGCCTGACGGGCAATCGTCTGGTGCAGGGGCCGCGGAAAGAACTCCTCCAGGCTGCGGCTGTTGATCTCGATCTTGCCGCTGCCCGGCAGCAGGGTGACGCGGGCGATCGAACGCTTGCGCTTGCCAGTCGCCAGGAAGCGTTTGTCACCGTCGATCTTGGCGGGCGCCCGGCTCGCCGCCTGGTCCTCCTCGACCGTGGTGGCGACGAGCGCGGCCTCGCGCTGCCGCCGCTCCTCCTCCTCGGCTTCCTTGCGAGCCTGCTCCTCAGCACTAAGCGGCCGCTCCTCGGTCTCCACAGCGATGGGCTCGAGGTCGGCCCCGGGGATGACGTCTTTCTTCTTCTCCTCAGCCTTCGGCTCCTCAGCAGCCTCGTCCTTAGGTTGCTCAGCCTCAACCGCCTCATCCGCGGGTGGCGTCGATGAGGGGTCCTCGCCCGCAGCCTGCGAGGACGAGGACTCCTCGTCGGCGACAGGACCCGCGGGCGGGGCGTCAGTGGGCTCCTCGCCCGCAGCGTCGTCCCGCGAGGACGAGGAGTCCTCATCCACGACAGGACCCGCGGCCGGAACGGCCTGATCCTCCCCCGCGACAGGACCCGCGGGCGGAGCGGTCTCGCCCTGAGGCGTCTCGTCCTGCGCCTCTGAAGTCTCTTTGTTGTCCTGCTCGTCAGCCATCAGGCGATCTCCATCTCTTTCGGCTTCTGCGCCGCGTGCGGATGATCCGGGCCCGCGTACACCTTCAGCTTGGTCAGCTGCTTGCGGGCGAGGCGGTTACGAGGAAGCATCCCCTTCACCGCCTTGCGGATCACCTCCTCGGGACGGCGGTCGAGCATCTCCGCGAGGGTGCGCGACTTGATTCCGCCGGGGTAACCGCTGTGGCGCCAGTAGCGCTTCTGCTCGAGCTTGTTGCCGGTGACGCGGATCTTCTCGGCGTTGACGACGACGACGAAATCGCCGGTATCGACGTGCGGCGTGTACTCCGGCTTGCGCTTCCCCCGCAACGCATCGGCGATTCGCGTCGCCAGCCGCCCGAGCGTCTGGCCCTCGGCGTCGACGACGTACCAGTCGCGCTGGCGGTCGGCAGGGGTTGCTACGTACGTCTTCATCAGAGAAAAGCCGCAGGGGAAGCCCCAGCGGCTCCGGGATGATAGCCGTCCCGCGCGGGCAGCGCTTACCTCACCTCCCGCCGCAACGCTGTCTATACTGCCGCGCCAATAAGTGCCTAATCCCGTCCGGACCACCGGTCGGGAGCGGAGGAACCGCAGGGATCGTTGCAGGTCCCAGGGGCGAATCGGCCGAACACGGTCCGTAGCGCAATCTCTTTCAGCGCGAGCCCGACAGCTAACTCCGCAGGCGGTCGAAAGAGAGAGAAGACGTGCCACATCGTCATACGGGTGCCGAGCCTCGGCTTGCGGGATCGATATTCGCGGTAGCGCTGTTGGCGCTCTTCGCGGTGCTCACCCAGAGCGCCCCGGCGGCGACCGGCGGTGCACCGACCGCGGCCGGCAGCGCTCCCTCGCCCGGCAGTCGGGTGGGTGCGCCGGACCCCGCCCCGAGCGTCGGCAGCCTTCGCCTTCTCTCGGCCGCGACCTCGCCCCGCAAGTCTTTCTACTACGGCGTCCGTAACCCCAGGCTTCGGTACTCGATCGCGAGCAGCCAACCGACCAACGACCTGCGTATCGACGTCGTCGATGCGGCCGGCGCAGTCGTCAAGAGCTTCTACCGCAACGACATCGCTCCGAACATCGAGGACAGCGTCCAGTGGGACGGCACCACCGCCGAAAAGCGACCGGCACCGAACGGTCGCTACCGCTTCCAGATCG
>DASTYR010000191.1:0-4396 GCA_035764795.1 Solirubrobacterales bacterium
CTAGCCGAGCGCTTGGTGGCGATCTACCGCGGCGGCATGCCGAGCACCGCTAGCGTCGTGCTTGCCTCGGGCGACATGGAGGAACTGGCGGTGCGCACCGAGTATCTGGCGCGGATCGAGGATTCGGACACCGAGCTCGCCGAGCGGGTCGAGCAGGTGCGGGATGCGCTTCGGCTCGACCTGCGGCGCGTGGCGGAGGCGAAGCGACGGGTCGACGCCCACAACGAGCGACTTGCCGCCGCCCGCGGCGAAATAACCGCCGTGCGTGCTGAGGCGGAAGCCGCCGCCGCACGCCTCGACGCCCTCGCCGCCGAGCGCAGCGAGGCGCTCTCCACGCTCAAAGAACGGATCGAGGGGTGGGTGGCCGACGTCGAGGCGGCCGAAGTCGCCAGTCGCGCCGAAGCGGAAGCGACCGTTGGCCGCTGGCTCGGCGGCCCGTACGCGATCCCCACCTACATCGTGATGTGCGAGTCCGGCGGCGACTACGGTGCGCTCAATCCGTCCAGCGGTGCCGGCGGCGCTTACCAGATCCTGCCCTCGACCTGGGAGGCTTACGGCGGCAAGGGCGCCCCCCACGAAGCGCCCAAGGCCGAACAGGACCGCATCGCTGCCGAAATCTGGGCCGATTCGGGCGGCAGCGCCTGGGTCTGCGCCTGAGCGAACCCCATCATTTCCGGCACGGGTAGCGCTTCCGTCACGAAGAAGTGCGAAACTTTTTGCATTCAGCACGCCATGCGTGCGTCCACGCCGGTTAGCGTGGTTCCATGGAGGCGATGAGAGTGAGTTGGACCGACGAGAGACTGGACGACCTGAACGCGAAGGTCGACCGTATCGACCAGCGCGTCGACGACCTCCGGCGTGAAATGCACGAAGAATTCCGTGCCGTGCGCGGCGAAATCAAGACGCTGATGATGGTCATGGTCGGCGGGTTCGTCACCCTCTTCGCGACGATGCTCGGCGTCATCGCAACGACGCTCACCCAGGCCTAGGGGAGCAGGGGAGCGCACGCCCGCGTCGAAGCGGGCCACATGTTCGTGCGCAAGAAGCGCGGCTCGTCCGCGCGAGGTTCGAAGCGGAAGCCGAAAGCGAAAGCGAAGCCGAAGCGCGCCGTGCGGCGGCCACGACTGCCCGAGGGGCTCCAGCAGCGACACGTCGACCTGATTGCCCTCTTCCTGATCGCCGCAGGCGTCTACCTGACCTTCGTGCTCTTCCTTGCTTGGGACGGCGGCAAGGTCGGCTACGGCCTCGAGACCGCGCTCGAGTACCTCGTCGGAGCGGTCGGGGCACGCATCGCGACGGTGCTGATGATCGTCGTCGGCACGCTGTTGATCACCGGCACCTCGGTGTCCGCGGTCGCACGTGGGATCAGCCGCGGTTTGCGGCGCGTATTCCTCGGCAGCCGCGAGGTCGCGCAGACGGCGATCCAGCAGCGCGACGCGCGACGCGAGGAACGAGATCGCGAGAGACACCAGGACAGGACCTACGCCTTCGAGACCCAGGCCGACGCCACCGACGTGATGAGCGCCTACCCCGAGGAAGACGACCTCGAGCCGACGATCGCTGTCGCCGAGGATCCCGTCGAGGCAGCCGACGAGCCGGTCACCCAGGACTTCGACGAGCTCGAGCCCGAGGAGGCCGAGGACGAGGACCTCGGCGCGACGGCCGAGCCGCTCGCCCAGCTCACCCCGATGGGGAACAAGCGCGGCGTCACTGAATC
The DNA here is from genome assembly GCA_035764795.1 of Solirubrobacterales bacterium. Taxonomy (GTDB): domain Bacteria; phylum Actinomycetota; class Thermoleophilia; order Solirubrobacterales; family 70-9; genus VRUE01. The sequence goes on from DASTYR010000191.1 coordinate 1,718, forward strand.
GGAGCAGATCGCTTACCGGCCGCCGCCGGCCAAAGCGCTCGAAAAAGGCAAGGGCGACAAGGGCCCCGACCCGCGCGATCACGAGGAGATTGGGCGCAAGCTGGTCGAGACGCTCGGCCACTTCGGCGTCGAGGCGAAGATCGTCGGCATCGTCAGCGGTCCGCACGTCTCACGCTTCGAGCTGCGGCTGGCGCCGGGCACCAAGGTCAAGAAAGTCACCGAGCTCTCCAACGACCTCGCCTACGCGCTCGCCTCGACCGACATCCGCATCCTCGCTCCGATCCCGGGCAAGCAGGCCGTCGGTGTGGAGGTGCCGAACACGCGCCGCCGCCTCGTCCGTCTCGGCGATATCTACGCCGGCCGGCCGGAGAAGACCTCACCGCTGGTCGCCTGGCTCGGCCGCGGCATCGACGGCAACGCCGTCTGGACCGACCTGGCGAAGATGCCGCACGTGCTGGTGGCCGGCACCACCGGCTCGGGAAAGTCGGGCTGCGTCAACGCGATCCTCTCCTCGATCCTCATGCACGCCTCGCCCAACGACGTGCGGCTGGTGCTGGTCGACCCCAAGCAGGTCGAGCTCAACCACTACGAGAGCGTCCCGCACCTGCTGACGCCGGTCGTCACCTCACCGCGGCTCGCCGCCAACGTGCTGGCCAACCTGATCGGCGAGATGGAGAGTCGCTACGGGATCATGGGCCAGGCCCGCTGCCGCAACCTGTCGGAGCTCAACCGGGCGCGCGCCAAGGCGGGAGAGCCGCCGCTGCCCCACATCCTCTGCGTCATCGACGAGCTCGCGGACCTGATGATGGTCTCTCCCGCCGAGGTGGAGGACTCGATCATCCGCCTCGCCCAGAAGTCGCGCGCCACCGGCATCCACCTGGTGCTGGCGACCCAGCGCCCGTCCACGGACATCATCACCGGCACGATCAAGGTCAACATCCCGGCAAGGATCGCCTTCGCCGTCTCCTCCCAGACCGACTCTCGGGTGATCCTGGATCAGGGCGGCGCCGAGGCTCTGCTGGGTCAGGGGGACATGCTCTTCCGCGGCGCCGGTACCTCGAAGCTGGCCCGCATCCAGGGCGCCTTCGTGACCGAGGAGGAGATCGCCAAGATCACCGGCCACTGGGCCAAGCAGGGCGAACCGGAATTCGAGGCAGAGCTGCTCGAGGTACAGGAGGAGAAGGGTGTCGAAGCCGAGGGCGACTACGACCCCGACAGCGACGATCTGCTCGAGGAGGCGATCCGCACCGTCGTTCAGACCGAAACCGCCTCGGTCTCGATGTTGCAGCGCCGCCTGCGGGTCGGCTACACGCGTGCCGGTCGCCTGGTCGACATGCTCGAGCGGCGCGGCGTCATCTCTGGCTACGAGGGCTCGAAACCGCGCCAGGTGCTGATCACCGAGGCCGATCTTCCACGCGTGCTTGGCGGCGGCGAGCCTGCGGCCGTTGTCGCCGAGAGCGACCAGTCCGACGCGTAACCGCTCTTTCACCACCGTCCACGTGCCGAGCGGCGACAATGTCGGGGTGGAGAAGGGAGTAGGAGCTGCTCTGCGCGACGCGCGCAGCCGCCGAGACCTCGAGCTTGAGGAGGTCGAAGCGGCGATCAAGATCCGCGTCCGCCTCTTGAGGGCGATCGAGGACGAGGACTGGGACCTTCTCCCGGGCGGCGCCTACACGCGCGGCTTCATACGGAGCTACGCGGCATTTCTGGGACTGGACGGTGAGCGCCTGGTGGATGAGTACCGGCGCTCCGCTGAGGCGGAGTCGAGCGAGCGAGCACCGAGGCGAACCGAGCCCGTGACGATCGGCGCACCGGGGCGGGACCGCCGCCGCCCTTCTGGCAAGCTTGCGATGGTGCTGGTCGCGCTGGCCGTAGTCGGGTTGCTGATCGCGATCGGGCTGGCCGGCAGCGACGATCCAGAGCCGCCGCCGCAGCGTCTCTCGGCGCAACCACGCGAGCCTTCTCCTGGGGCCGGGCAGCGGCCGGCGGCTGCTGCGGCGGCGGGTGTCTCGCTCAGCCTGGAGGCCGCCGCGGAAGTGTGGGTCTGCCTGCTGGACGGCGAGGAAGAGGTTCTGGTCGACGGCGAGATCCTCGCGCCGGGCGAGAAAGCCGGACCCTTTCGCGGTGAGTCGTTCGCGGTCGCCTTCGGCAATGGCCAGGTCGAGATATCGATCGACGGGGAGAGACGTCCGACGCCGGCGAGCAGCGGGCCGATCGGCTACGAGGTCGATGCCGGGGGTCGCCTCAGTCCGCTTGCGGAGGGCGAAAGGCCGGAATGCACGTGAGCGACGCTCCGGTTCGAGCCGGCATCGTCGTCACCGGAACCGAGGTCCTCACCGGCAGGGTGAGCGACCGCAACGGTCCCTGGATCTCCGAACAACTGGCGGACCTCGGGGTCGAGGTCGCCCACATCCAGGTGGTCGGCGACCGTCCGTCGGACCTGGAATCCGTCCTGCGCTTCATGGCGGCCGAGGGACTGGAGTTGATCGTCACCTCCGGCGGCCTGGGGCCGACCGCGGACGACCTGACCGCTGAGATCGTCGCCCGCTTCGCGGGCCGTGAGCTCATCCTCGACGAGACGATGGAGAGAAAGATCGAGGCGATCCTGGCGGAGTTCGCGCGTCGCTTCGACTTCGACGCCGAGGCGCTGCGGGAGGCCAACCGCAAGCAGGCGATGGT
>DASTYR010000192.1:0-2003 GCA_035764795.1 Solirubrobacterales bacterium
CCAGATCGGGGCGGAGGGCGGCAAGGTCGCGATCGATCCCCTCTTGGTCGCGGAGGCAGAGGGAAGGGAGGAGGAAGCAGTCGCGGACGTGCCTCGCAAAGCCGATGTCATTGCCGCCGATGGTGATCGTCACGACGTCGATGGCGGTTCGCCCGGCAACCTCCCCAAGCGCCGCGAGCTGCCCCCGCTCGTCGCGTTGGGGCGCGCCCGAGTAGAGCTGTTCGGTCTCGGCGCCGGAGCAGGCGAGCAGGTGCGTCGTCGTCGCGCCGAGCAGGCGCGGCCATGCCAGCGGGCTGCGATGGCACCGGTTGCCTCGTCGATCGCTCTCGCCGTAATACGGCTTCGCCCCCTCACCGGACGAATAGGAGTCCCCGAGCGCGACGAGCGTGGTGGCCTGCGCAGTCGGCGCCAGGGTCACTAGCGCGAGCGCTGCTATCAGCAGGATTCGAGCGATCAAACCTCGACGAGCGTATCGGGGTCCAGCTCGTCCGGTCGCGTGTAGCCGCAGAGCGCCAGCGTCAGGTCGAACTCGGCTAGGACCATCTTCAGCACCTTTTCGACGCCCTCCTGGCCCTCCAGCGCCAAGCCCCAGATGTAGGGGCGGCCGAGCAGCACCGCGTCGGCACCGAGCGCCAGCGCCTTGAGGACGTCGGCGCCGCCGCGGACGCCGCTGTCGAAGAGGACCGCCAGCTCGCTCCCGACCGCCTCCGCGATCGGCTCCAGCGCGTCGAGCGAGGCGATCGCCCCGTCGACCTGGCGGCCGCCGTGGTTGGAGACGACAACGCCGTCGACGCCCCGCCGCGCCGCCTCGCGGGCGTCGTCGACGTGCTGAATGCCCTTGACGACGATCGGCAGCTTGGTCGCGTCGCGCAGCCAGGCTAGGTCGTCCCAGCTCAGCGAGGGATTCGCCTGTATGCCGAGGAAGTGGCCGGTCGCAGCACCCTGGTCTTCCTCTGGCGACTTCTCCAGGGCGGCGCGGAAGACCGGATCCTGGAAGTAGTTGGCGACCCCCATGCCGTTGAGGAAGGGCAGCCAGGCTTGCTGCAGATCGCGCGACTTCCAGCCGGGGATGAAGGTGTCCACCGTGAGTACGAGCGCTTCGTAACCGGCTGCCTCGGCACGCTCGACCAAGCTCGCCGCCAGCTCGCGGTCGTTCGGCCAGTAGAGCTGGAACCAGCGCGGCGCCCCCGCGCCGCCCGCCTCGGCGATCTCCTCGAGCGTGAAGTGGGCGGCGGTGCTGGCGATCATCGGCACTCCCAGCGCCGCCGCGGCGCGAGCGCTGGCCAGCTCGCCGTCGGGATGAACAATCGCCTGCACCCCGATCGGGGCGAGCAGCAGCGGCGCCGGCATCGCGGTGCCGAGCACCGTCGTGGAGAGGTCCCGCTCGGCGACGTCGCGCAGCATGCGCGGCACGATCCGCCGCCGATCGAACGCGCTGCGGTTGGCGCGCATCGTGTCCTCGGAGCCGGCCGCGGCGAAGACGTAGTTGGCCGCCCGCTCGTCCATCGCCTCCTGCGCGCGCTGCTCGAGGTCGGCGACCGCGACCGGCACGCTCGGCGTCTGGCCCGAGAGCCCGTAGGCGTAGATCTCGCGGTAGTAGTCGGCGAAGTCGGGCATGCGCCCGCCAGGCTAATCGGCTAGAGCCCTAGTCGGCGGCGCCAGTCGCGAGCGTTGAAGAGACGCGCGGCGCGCGTCACCAGGGCGCGGCGCGAGCGCGTGTACGGGTACCAGGTCGGCTCGCGCTTGCCGCCAAAGCGGGTGACGATCACCGACTCGGGGCGGCAGTACTTCTTGATCCCGTACTCGCCGTGGCGGAAGCCGATTCCCGACTGCTTCCAGCCGCCCATCGGTACGTCCATCGCTACGTAGTTGACGATCACGTCGTTGACGTTGACGGCGCCGGCTTCGATCCGGCGGCCGACGCGCTCTGCGCGACCCTTCTCGCCGAAGACCGAGGCGGCGAGGCCGTAAGGGGTGTCGTTGGCGAGGCGCAGCGCCTCCTC
>DASTYR010000193.1:0-5592 GCA_035764795.1 Solirubrobacterales bacterium
ACGGATCGCCCTCGAGCTGATCGGCCGGGACACCCGCGAGAATCAGCTGGCGCTGACGATCCTCACCTTCGGGTTCAAGAACGGCCCGCCGCTCGACGCCGACCTCACCCTCGACGTCCGCTTCCTGCCCAATCCCCACTACGTCGACGAGCTGCGGCCGCAGACCGGCCTCGACGAGGAGGTGCGCGCCTACGTCGAGTCCGGCACCCAGGCGGGCGAGTTCTACGGCCGCCTGTTGCCGCTGCTCGAGTTCCTCGTCCCCGCTTACGTCGCCGAGGGCAAGAGCCACCTGACGATCGCGGTCGGCTGCACCGGCGGCCGCCACCGCTCGCTCGCCGTCGCCGACCGCATCCGGCGCGACCTCGAGGGCCGCGACGACGTGGTCGTTCGCGTCAAGCACCGCGATGTGGAGCTGGACGACCGCGGGTCGGCGCCCACCGCCCGCGCCTAGCTTTCACCGTCCATAGAATCCGCGGGCCGTGGCCGAATCTGTGATTTCAGTCCGCGGACTGCGCAAGCGCTACGGCACGCTCGAAGCCGTGTGTGGCATCGACCTCGATGTGCGACGGGGGGAGGTGTTCGCTTTCCTCGGCCCGAACGGGGCCGGCAAGACGACCACGGTCGAGATACTCGAGGGTTACCGCGAGCGCGACGCAGGAGAGGTCAGCGTTCTGGGCGAGGACCCGCAGCGGGCCGGCGGCGAGTGGCGCGAGCGGATCGGCATCGTCCTGCAGAGCTGCCGTCTCGATCCCTACCTGACCGTGCGCGAGTCGCTCGAGCTCTACGCGGGCTACTACCGCTCGCCGCGGCCGATCTCCGAGACGATCGAGCTGGTCGGGCTGGGGACGAAGGCGGACGCCCGCACCGGCGCCCTCTCGGGTGGCCAGCAGCGCCGCCTCGACGTCGGTATGGCGCTGATCGGCGACCCTGAGCTGCTTTTTCTCGATGAGCCGACGACCGGCTTCGACCCCTCGGCGCGGCGCCAGGCATGGGAGACGATCGCCGGCCTGCGCGACCTCGGCAAGACCGTCTTTCTCACCACCCACTACATGGATGAGGCGCAGCGGCTCGCCGACCGGGTCGCGGTGATAGCCGCCGGGCGGGTCGTCGCCGGCGGCACCCCTGACGACCTCGGTGACCGCGAGAGCCTGCCGACGACGATCAGCTACCGCCTGGGCGGCGAGCTGGTGACGCTGGAGACGAACAGGCCGGTCGAGGCGCTGCACGAGCTGACGGAGCGGGCGTTGGCCGAGGGCCTCGAGTTGGAGGGGCTGGAAGCGACCCGCCCCGATCTCGAAGACGTCTACCTCTCGCTCACCGCCCCCGGTGAGCGGGAAAGAAGCGCCGAGGAGACGGCAGGGTGAGCGGCCTGGCGCTCGTCGCGCACCAGTTCCGCTACGACCAGAAGGCCTTCTGGCGCAATCCGGCCTCGGTCTTCTTCACCGTCGCCTTCCCGGTCATCCTGCTGCTGATCTTCGCCACCGTGTTCGGTGACGAGACGGTTGACGTGGCGGGTGGAATCAAGACGACGACCTACTACGTGCCGGCGATCGTCACCCTCTCGGTGATCTCGGCGACGATGCAGTCGCTGGCGATGTCGCTGGTGATCGCCCGCGAGGACGGCCGCCTCAAGCGGGGCCGGGGAACGCCGATGCCGGCCTGGGTCTTCATCACCGGCCGGGTCGGCAACTCGATCGTCGTCGCCCTGCTGATGTTCACCCTGATCGCGACGCTCGGCCGGATCGCCTACGGGGTCGACCTTCCGTGGGAGCGGCTGCCGGCGATCCTTACGACCCTCGTCGTCGGAGCCGCCGCCTTCTGCTGTCTCGGCATCGCCTTGACGGCGGCGATTCCTTCCCAGGACGCGGCGGCGCCGATCGTCAACGCGCTGCTGCTGCCGCTCTACTTCCTCTCCGGCGTCTTCATTCCCGACGACCAATTGCCGAGCGGAGTCATCCACTTCGCCGACGCCTTCCCCGTCCGCCACTTCTTCGAGGCGCTGTTCGGCGCCTACGTCCCGTCCGGCGGCGGCTCGGGCTTCGAGTGGGGCAACCTCGCCGCGGTCGCCGCATGGGGCGCCGTCGGGCTGCTGCTGGCGACGCGCTACTTCCGCTGGACGCCGCGCTCCGGCTGAGAAGGTCTATAGCCTCCCCGCCCGATGCTGCACCACGTCCTCCTCGAGGTCTCCGACTTGGAGCGGAGCGCGGCGTTCTACGACGCGCTGCTGGCGCCGCTGGGATGGCGCCGCCATTTCGACCAGGAAGGGACGATCGGCTGGGGGATCGCCAAACCCGTTTTCTTCATCGCCGACCACCACGAGGCGAAGCCCGGCTTCGGCCTGCTCAGCTTCACCGGTCTCGGCATCGTCGCCGTCAAGGCGGCCTGGGAGGCCGGCGTCGCCGCCGGCGGCAAGAGCGTCAGCGACCCAGGCGAGCGCCGCTCGCACGGCTCGGGTTCCTACTCGGCGTTCCTCTCGGACCCCGATGGGTACGAGATCGAGGTCACGGTCGGCACCGACTAGCACCGATTAGCTTTAGGTAAACACAACTCCAGGAGGGTTCCCTCAGATGGCAGTGAAGGTCGGCATCAACGGCTTCGGCCGCATCGGGCGCAACGTCTTCCGCGCGGCGCAGGCGGCGGGAGCGGATCTCGACTTCGTCGCGGTCAACGACCTCACCGACCCGGGCACCCTGGCCCACCTGCTCAAGTACGACTCGATCCTCGGTCGTTTCCCCGGCACGGTCGAGGCAGGCGACGGTTCGATCTCAGTCGACGGCAAGGAGCTCAAGGTCCTCTCCGAGCGCGATCCCGCGGCACTGCCCTGGGGCGACCTCGGCGTCGACGTCGTAATCGAGTCGACCGGCCTCTTCACCGCCCGCGCCGACGCCGCCAAGCACCTCGAGGCGGGTGCCAAGAAGGTGATCATCTCGGCGCCGGCCAAGGAGCCCGACGTGACCGTCGCGCTCGGCGTCAACTTCGACGACGACTACGACCGCGACCAGCACCAGATCATCTCCAACGCCTCCTGCACGACCAACTGCCTGGCGCCGCTGGCGAAGGTGCTGCACGAGGCGTTTGGAATCGAGCAGGGGCTGATGACGACGATCCACGCCTACACCGCCGACCAGCGGCTCCAGGACATGCCCCACAAGGACCTGCGGCGGGCGCGGGCGGCGGCGCTGAACCTGATCCCGACGACGACCGGGGCGGCGAAGGCGGTCGGCCTCGTCCTCCCGGAGCTGAACGGGAAGCTGAACGGCTTCGCGATGCGGGCGCCGGTGGCGACCGGCTCGGTGGTCGACCTCACCTTCACGCCGTCCAGCCCGACCGACCCAGGCGCCGTCAACGCCGCCGTCAAGACGGCCGCCGAAGGACCGCTGAAGGGCATCCTCGCCTACACCGAGGACCCGATCGTCTCCACCGACATCGTCGGCGACCCTCACTCGTCGATCTTCGACGCCGAGCAGACGATGGCGATCGGCGACGGCAAGATGATCAAGGCGGTCGCCTGGTACGACAACGAGTGGGGTTACTCGAACCGCTGCGTCGAGCTCGCCGGCAAGGTCCTCTGAGCCGCCGGGGCTGGCGGCGATGAGCTTCGCGAAGAGATCCGTCCGCGACGCCGACGTCGCGGGCAAGCGGGTTCTGGTGCGGGTCGACTTCAACGTCCCGCTCGAGGACGGGGGAGTGGGCGACGACACGCGGATCCGGGCGGCACTGCCGACGATCGAGCTGCTGCGCGAGCGCGGCGCGGCGCTGGTGCTCGTCTCCCACCTTGGGCGCCCCAAGGGAAAGGTCGTGCCGGAGCTCTCGTTGCGCCCGGTCGCCGAGCGGCTGGGGGAATTGCTGGGCGCCGAGGTGCGTCTGGCCCCGGCGGTGCGCGGGGATGAGGTCGAGGCGGCGGCCGCAGGGCTGAACGGAGGCGACGTGCTGCTGCTCGAGAACGTCCGCTTTGAGCCGGGCGAGACCGAGAACGACCCCGAGCTGGCCGCAACGCTCGCCGGTCTCGCCGACCTGTATGTCAACGACGCCTTCGGCGCCGCCCACCGCGCCCACGCCAGCACCGAGGGCGTCGCTCACCGCCTGCCGGGCTACGCCGGGCTGTTGCTGGAGCGGGAGGTAAGCGAGCTAACCCGGGTCGTCGAGTCGCCGCAGCGCCCGCTCGTCGTAGTCCTCGGCGGCGCCAAGGTCTCCGACAAGGTCGGCGTCATCGACCGCTTCCTCGAAGTTGCCGATCGGATCCTGATCGGCGGCGCGATGTGCTTCAGCTTCTTCCGCGCTCAGGGGATCGCCACCGGCGACTCGCTGGTCGAGGAGGAGGGAGTGAAGCTCGCCGAGGAGGCGCTGCGCCAAGCCGAGACGAGCGAGTGCGAGCTGGTGCTGCCGGTCGACCTGACGCTGGGCAAGGAGTTCGACGCCGCCACGGAGCGGCGCGAGAGCGACGGGGTCGAGGTACCGGACGGCTGGATGGGCCTCGACGTCGGCCCCCGCACCGCCGCCGCCTACGCGGAGGCGCTCGCCGGTGCCGGCACGGTGCTGTGGAACGGACCGATGGGCGCCTTCGAGCTGGAGCCGTTCGCTGCTGGGACGCGGAAGGTCGCGGAGGCCGTCGCGGCGGCGCCGGGCACGACCGTCGTGGGCGGCGGCGACTCGGTCGCGGCGCTGCACGAGTTCGGGCTGGCGGAGCGAGTGGACTGGGTCTCGACCGGAGGGGGTGCGTCGTTGGAGCTGCTGGAGGGAAAGAAGCTGCCGGGCGTGGAGGCGTTGTTAGATGCCTAGCCTCCCAACCCCGCACACCTGGATGACGCGCCCCCAGGCGCACGCGGTTGAAAGGCTAGGCATCTGATGCCTAAGCGCACGCCATATCTAGCCGCCAACTGGAAGATGCACAAGACCGTCGCCGAGGCGGGGGAGTTCGTCGACGCGCTGCTGCCGCGGATCGCGGCGACGCAGCACGACGTCGTCATCTGCCCGCCCTTCACGGCGCTCAGCGCCGTGGTCGAGCGACGCTACGGCACCGCGGTCAAGGTCGCCGCCCAGAACATGCACGAGGAGGAGTCGGGCGCCTTCACGGGCGAGATCTCTGCCGTGATGCTTGTCGAGCTCGACGTCGAGGCCGTCGTCCTCGGTCACTCCGAGCGGCGCCAGTACTTCGGCGAGAACGACGAGGCGCTGGCTCGCAAGGTGCCGGCGGCGCTCGCCGCCGGGCTCGAGCCGATCCTCTGCGTCGGCGAGAGCGAGGAGGCCCGCGACGCCGATCAGACCGGGGCGGTGCTGGAGCGCCAGCTGCAGGCCGACCTGGCGAGCGTCGAGCCAGACCGATTCGCCGACGTCGTGATCGCCTACGAGCCGGTCTGGGCAATCGGCACCGGCCGCACGGCGACGCCGGAGCAGGCGCAGGAGGCCTGCGCCTTCATCCGCGACGTCCTGCGCGGGCGCGGCGGCGAGGCCGACGCCGTGCGGATCCTCTACGGCGGCTCGGTCAAGCCCGGCAACGCGGCCGAGCTGCTCGCGCTGCCCGACGTGGACGGCGCCCTGGTCGGCGGCGCCAGCCTCGACCCGGAGGACTTCGCCGCGATCGTGGAGGCCGCA
>DASTYR010000194.1:0-5183 GCA_035764795.1 Solirubrobacterales bacterium
GCCCTTTTTCGTTCTCCTGCGTGTTAGCGGGTAGAGGTAGTTCAGACCCGTCCCCTGCGAGCGGTCGAGGAGGAAGACATGCTGAGGAAGCCGATCCTGGCGTTAGTGCTGAGCGTCACCCTGGCCACCGGCGTCGCCGCCCTGGCGAGCGCCGCCAGCGTCAAGGTTCGCTCCGGGAAGGTCGTCATAACCCTCGGCGGCAATGTCTCCCCCAAGGCGATGCCGAAGAACCGCTACGTCCCGGTGAAGACCAACGTATTCGGACGGATCGGAATGAGCGACGCCAGCCACCCCCCGGCCCTGCGCGAAGTCGTCGTCGACATCGACAAGGACGCCAAGGTCAACGGCAAGGGGTACCCTGTCTGCAAGGCGGGCAAGCTCCAGGCGCGCGACACGCGAGCGGCACGCAAGGCCTGCGGCAGGGCGACGATCGGCGGCGGCCTGGCCCATGCCGAGATCGCCTTCCCGGAACAGACGCCGATCAAGGTGAGGAGCCCGATAACCGTCTTCAACGGCGGTAAGCAGGGCGGCAAGACCCTGATGCTCGTCCACACCTTCATCACCGTTCCCGTGCCGGCCGCCATCGTCACCCGGGTGACGATCCAGAAGAAGGGCCGCGGACTGCGCGCCGTCGCCCGCATCCCGGTGATCGCCGGGGGCAGCGGTTCCGCGATCGACTTCAAGTTCCGCGTCGGCAAGACCTACGGCTTCAGGGGCAGGCAGGTCGGCTACTTCGAAGCCAGGTGCCCCGACGGGAAGTTCAGGGTCCGCAGTCCCAAGATCCTGCTCCGCAACGAAGCCCAGACGCCCGGCGTCGCGGCGCGGACGCTGCTCAAAGGCAGCTTCCTGGCGCCCTGCACGCCCAAGGGCTAGGCCCGAGGGCTGGCGTCAGCCGCCCTGTTCGTAGGTGTGCTGGTAGATGGTCGGCGGCTCGTCGCCGTAGATCGGCTCGAACGGCGCCTGCTGGCTACAGGTGGGGGCGGGGACGGTCGCGGTCGTCGTCTGATCGGCGAGGGCGTAGTGCTTCAGGAGCTCGAAGAGTTCGGTCGATTTTTTATCGCGCGCCGCTTCGTCTTTGGCCTCGATCCGGTTGCGGAAGTCGGGGTCTTTGGGCGTTTCAGGGTCGACCGTGGCGTTGAGCCCCGAGCCGCAATGGCGAACGTCGAAGCTGAGCAGTCCCTGCGGGAGCTGCTTGGATGCGAGCGGCTGCGGATACGCGTTGTTGCGGTTCGTGCTGAGGCGCCGCTGGAAGGCCGCCAGCGATTCCGGCGTAAACGGCCCCATCGCCCGCAAAAAGTGGACTTTGACTCCAGCAGCATTTTCGACTAGGCGCCCGTTGGTTGCCGCCGCGACGTTCGCCATTGCGGCAGCGATCTCGTTTTTGTAGAGACCGAGGCCGGTGAGGACCGGATTGAGGTTGCGCAGGAAGGGATCGAGTGCCCGCAGTAGGACGGGGAAGTCGTCGCGGAAGAACTCGCGCGCCGCCGGGAAGGCTTTGCCCGAACGCCGGATCACCGGCCCGAACCCTTCGAAGAAGCCCTTGGCCTGTGGGGCGAATCGCGAGAGGCTTATCAGCGTCGGCGAAAGCTCTTCGGCGGCCGGGGTCAGCTGGCGCATCAGCGGATCGGTGTTGACGGCGAACTCGCGCAGGCGGTCGAAGGTGATCCTCGACTCGTCGAGGAAGGTCGGGAAGACGCGGAAGAGGGCTTCGATGTCGCGGTCGCGCGCCGCGGTCGTCTGGAAGACCGCGTTCGAGCTCTGGATCAGGTCGGCGAGCTGGCCTTCACGGCCGCGCAGGGCGCGGAAGGTGATCGCGCCGTTGGCGAACAGCTGCCGCACCGCGAGGCGCTGCGTGTCGAGGACCCGGAAGAGGCGATCGAACTCCGTGAAGGTCGGTTCGAGTTCGGCGAAGGCGTTGGAGAAGTCCTGACCGCGGCCCTGGATCGCGATCGCGGCCTCTCGCTGCCATTCCTGGAAGGCGGCGCGGGTGCGCTGATCGAAGGTGCGGAAGATCTCGTCGAGCTGGACCGATTCGGCGATGTTCCCGGACGGAAGCGTCGCCCCGTCGGGGAGCTCGCGGCTCTCCGGATTGCCGGGGGCCAGCTCGACGTAGGTCTCGCCGAGCAGGGTCTTGGTGCGGAGGATGGCGCGCGTGCCGCGCGGGATCGGCCCGTACTTGTTGTCGAGGTAGATCGTCGCCAGCGCGTCTTCGCCGTTCTCGGCCAGCTCGATTGACTGCACTTTGCCGACCGAGACGCCGGAGATGCGGACGTCGGACTGCTCGGCCAGCTGCGTCGCCTCTTTGAAGGGGACCTTGATTTCGTAGGGCTTGGCCTTGAAGGGCGTCGGGCCGCCGAAGGTGATCCAGAGGACGAGCAGGATCCCGAAGCACGACAGCGCGAAGCCGACGATGACGAGGAGCTGACCGGTGCTGGGCGCCTGCTTGTTCATTCTTCTGACGCTCCTGGGCCGCAGCCCGGTACGCCGATTCTTTTCCCTTCAGGATCGGGGGCGATCGGAGGCAACTGGCCCGGACTCGGAATTCTCGCTCCTTGCAGGACCGTCTTGAGGTACGGCTTAAGCCCGGCGGCCTGATAGCCGAGGACCGATCCGTTGCAGGAGATCAACAACGCGGTGCGTTGGATCGGCCCGCCCGCGTCGACCGTGTTGAAGCTGGCGTTGACGTTGTGGCTGAGCCAGGGCAGGTAGAACATGTAGCTCTGGCGCGAGCCTTTCGGGTCGAAGGCGAGCCGGTTGAGGAAGGCGTTGAACCCGCCCAGCGCGTTGCCGAAGCTCCTCACCGAGGTCTCGAGGTCGGCCGAGCCCTGCTCCACGTGCCGGACCACGGGGCGGATCTGGCGGGTGAACGGGCGGATCTGATCGCGGATTGGGCCCTTGGTCTGGGCGAAGAGGCGCTCCTGGGCGTCGAGCGCCGGGCCGAGCGCCTGGGCCTGCGGGATCAGCTCGATCAGGGCAGGGCGGGCCGCCTCGGAGAAGCGGGTGGAGCTGCGCAGGCCCGCCTGCAGGGCCGCCAGGGTGGCGGGGAACTCGACCAGCGACTCCTGGATCGCCGCCTGCTGGTTGGCGAAGTTGCCGAGCACGTCTTTCGATGAGGTGACGAAGCGTTCGAGCTGGGCGTCGCGGCGACCGAGCTCGTTCGTGAGCAGGCCGAAGTCGTGGATCACCTGGGCCAGCGCGAGGCGGCGCGAGGCGACCGCCCGATTGAGATCGGCGACGATGTTTGAGAACGATCCGAGGCGGCGGAAGGCGCCGGAGAGCTGCATGCCGCGACCGCCGATCCCCTGGGCACCGCCGGCGACGAGCAGCTGCAGGTAGCGGCGGGTGTCTTCGTCGAGGATCGAGAGGAAGGCCTCGAAGTTGACGTTGGGTTCCGTGCGCGAGAGCGGGAAGTGGTGTCCCTCCTCGACGGGCTCGGACGCCGTGCCGGGATCGATCTCTACGACCATGTCGTTGAGGTTGGTTTTCGGTCGTAGCAGCAGCGTCGCGTCGCGGCGGATCAGGTCGAGGTACTTCGGCTCAACGTCGAGGCCGACGACGGCGTGGCCTTCCTCGACGTCGACCGACGAGACTTTGCCGACGCGCACGCCGGCGATCACCACCGCCTGGCCCTGGCCCGGCGTCACGGCCTGGGCGCTGGTGAAGTCGGCACTCAGCCCGACGAAGTCTTCGCCGACCAACGGGGCCCAGGCCGGCAGCGCCGCTTTCTGCTGGGTGAAGATCCAGAGCGTCATCACAATCGCAATCACGGCGAGCACGAAGATCGCGATCGTGTCGCGACCGCGGCCGCGCGTCTGGCGCCCGAGCCAGGCCCGGAAGTGCCGCGCGCGACTGACCTGTTCGGTCCGGTCGCTCATGGTCCTCCGGGGGTCAGGCTCGGTGGGCCGACCTGGCCCAGGCCGGCGTTCAGGTCGGGGGCGGGATTGGTGTGGCAGCGGACGTCGGGGCGCTTCGGCGGCCTGCCACCCAGCTGCGGCTGCACGCCGTGCGGCGCTTCGATCGTGTGCGCCCAGTCGACTTTGTCGGTGGTCAGGTTGCCGAGCTCGTTGCGGAGGCCGACCAGCTCGTCGCCGCCACCCGCCTGAACCCGCGCGTAGAAGCCGTTGCCGTCGAAGTTCTGCCCCCACCCCGCCAGGTTGGCGAGGCCGTAGAGGAACTCACGGTAGACCGGGCCACCGGTCGAGAAGCGGTCCTGGATCGTCTGCTCGTTGGTCGGCGCGATCACCTGGGTGGTGCAGAGGCTGATCCGGTTGATCTCCGGGATCGTGATCGCCTTGCCGGCCTGAGCGGCGCCGGCCAAGCCCGGGGTCGACTGCCGCAGCAGCCGCGCCAGGCCGCCCAGCTCCCTGCCGCTCAACAGCGGCCGAGCCTGTCGCAGCCAGGGCCGGCCGGCGGCGATCCAGCCGGGCAGCTCGGCAACCGCCGGCCGCAGCTCGATCGCATAGGCGCGCAGCGGCGGCAGCGTGCGGTTGAGGCTGACGAGGGAGGTTTTGGCGGTCCTCAACGAGGGCGCGAACCGCTGGAACGTCGTCGCCAGGTTGGCGGACTGGGCGGCCAGGGCGCCGGTGAAGACCTCGAAGTTGACGATCAGACCTTGCAGGTCCTCCTCGCGGTTGGCGAGGGCGCCGAAGGTGCGACTGGCGCCGCCGATGAAGCGCTGCAGGTCGCCGGGCTCCGTGCCGAGGAAGGCGTTGGTCACCTGGGCGCTGTAGCGGCCGGCGTCGGCGCCGTTGCGGAAGGCGTAGTTGATCCCCTCGGCGCCGCTTTTGCCCTGCGCGTCGGGCAACTGGGTGGCGTCTTCGGCGGCGCTCGGTTTGCGGGTGAGCGATTCGCCGAAGCTTTCGAGCAGGCGGCTGAGGTCGGCCCGGACCGGCGACTGCAGCGCCGTCAGCACCTCGTCGAGCTGGACCGAGATCGAGGTGCGGCTGACCGGGATCGTGTCGCCGCTGTCCATCTCGGCGGCGCTGGGGCTGCCGGGGTCGAGATCGATGAAGAAGTTGCCCTCGAGGAAGATCCGCGGCCGGATCTTGAGCTCGGCGTTCTCGTGGATCGGAAGCCCGTCGTCCTTGATCTCCATGGTCACGACCGTCAGGTCGGAGTCGTCCGAGTACTCCTCGACCTTCTTCACCTGGCCGACCTCGACGCCGGCGATCCGGACCGGCGAG
>DASTYR010000195.1:0-4809 GCA_035764795.1 Solirubrobacterales bacterium
CCGGACTCGAGTCCGACCCCGACCATGAGACCGCGGCCACGCACCTCCCGCACGCCGTCGAGGGCGAGCAAGCCATCGCAGAGGTCGCGGCCGAGCTCGCGCACCCGCCGCAGCAGCGCCGGGTCGTCGACGACCTCTAGAACCGCCAGGGCAGCCGCGGCGGCAACCGGTCCGCCGGCGAAGGTCGAGCCGTGGTCACCCGCTTCGAGCACCCCTCCAGCCTCGGCCGTCGCGATACAGGCGCCGATCGGTAGCCCCCCGCCGAGCGCCTTGGCGGTGGTAAGCAGGTCTGGTCGCACAGGGGTCTGCTGGTAGGCCCACAGCGAGCCGGTTCGTCCGACGCCGGTTTGGATCTCGTCGAAGATCAGCAGCGCCCCGGTCTCATCGCAGACTTCCCGGGCGGCCAAGAGGGTCTCCTCGCCGACCGGGTAGACGCCGGCCTCACCCTGGATCGGCTCGATCAGCACAGCCGCGGTCCGCTCCCCGACCGCTTCGCGCAGCGCCGCCGCGTCGTCGAAGGGGACCGAGCGGAAGCCGGCCAGCATCGGCCCCAGCGCCTTGTTTTCCGCCAGGGTCGGCGTCGCCGCCAGGGCGCCGTAGGTACGGCCGTGGAAGTCGCGCTCGAAGCTGACGATCTCAGGCTCCTCGATGCCGCGGGCGTGCGCGTGCTTGCGGGCGACCTTGATCGCGCACTCGTTGGCCTCCGTTCCGGAGTTAGAGAAGAAGACACGCCCGCCGAGGCTCGACTGCGAGAGGCGCTCCGCGAGGCGCACCATCGGCTCGGTGTAGAAGAGGTTGGAGACGTGCATGAGACGGCCGGTCTGCTCCTGCACCGCAGCGACCACCGCCGGGTGGCAGTGACCGACCGAGCAGACCGAGATCCCGGCCACGAAGTCGAGGTACTCACGGCCGTCGACGTCCCACAGCAACGCCCCTTCGCCGCGCACGAACTCGACCGGCGCGCGGCGGTAGGTCCGCATCAGGTAGCGCTCCTCCAGCGCCTGCAAGTCCGCAAAGCCGGTGCCAGCCCGCTCCGTGCTCACGGGGTCACCATGGTTCCGATGCCGGCGTTGGTAAAGAGCTCGAGCAGCAGACTGTGCGGCTGCCGTCCGTCGATGATGTGAGCCGAGTGGGCGCCGCCCTGGACGGCGTCGACGCAGGCCTGCAGCTTCGGCCGCATCCCGCCGTCGATCTCGGGCAGCTTCCGTTCGACCTCGAGCACGGCGGCGTGGCTGATCAGCGAGCCGGCGTCCGCGGGATCGGCCAGCCAGCCGGCGACGTCGGTCAGGAAGACCGCCTTGTGCGCCCCCAGCGCCGCCGCCACCTTGCCGGCCGCCTCGTCGGCGTTGACGTTGTAGGGACGGCCCTCCGCGTCCGCGGCCGAGGACGCGATCACCGGGATGTAGTCCTCGGCGATGTGATTGAGGACGTCTACGTCGACGTGCTCGACCGTGCCCACGAAGCCAACCTCCTCGGCATTGGGGACCGGTGCCACCTCGAAGAGCGAGCCGTCCTGCCCGGAGAGACCGACAGCGGGCTGGCCGTGCGTGTTGAGGCGCTGGACGATGTCGGAGTTGAGCTTGCCGAGCAGGACCATGCGGGCCACCTCGACCGTCTCGGCGTCGGAGACGCGCAGCCCCTCGTGGAAGCGGACCTCGAGGCCGAGCCGCTCCATGTACTCGCTGATCTCGGGCCCGCCGCCGTGCACGATCACCGGGTTGAGGCCGACGTACTTGAGCAGGACGACGTCGGTCGCGAAGTCCTCGCGCAGGGCCTCGTCGCGCATTGCCGCACCGCCGTACTTGATCACGACCGTGCGCCCATGGAACTCCTTGATGTAGGGGAGCGCCTCGAGGAGCGTGTCGACGTTCGCGTTGGTGGCCATGGCCTTCCTCATGTCCTTAGGTGGAGTACTCGGCGTTGATCCGAACGTACTCGTAGCCGAGGTCTGAGAACCAGACGTGGGCGGCGTGGTCGCCGCGTCCCAGCCGCAGGCCTATGTCCGCCTCGGCGCCATCCTCGCCCAACTCGGCTGCGTCGATCGAGCTGGCCCCCAGCTCGTCCAGCTCCTCGCCCGCGAGTGCCATGCCGGCGGCCTGCGCGATCCGGCCCCAGTTGGGGTCGCGCCCGAAAAGCGCCGTCTTCACCAGCGGCGAGTTGGCGATCGCGCGGGCGACTCGCTCTGCCTCCGCTCTGGTCGCGGCGCCGTCGACCTGCACGCGCCCCACTCGGGTCGCTCCCTCGCCATCGGCGACGATCTCGATCGCCAACTGCAGCAGGACCGCGTCTAGAAGTCCCGTCGGCAGCGACTTCCCCGCCTCGCCAGTCGCCTGGAGGAGGACGGTGTCGTTGGTGCTCATCTGGCCGTCGACGGTGATTCGGTCGAAGGAGCCCTCGACCGCCTTGCGCAAGGCCTCCTGGGGATCATCGACGACGGCATCCGTCTGCACGAAGCAGAGCATCGTCGCCAGGTTCGGCTGGATCATCCCGCCGCCCTTGGCCTGTGCCGAGAGGGTGACGCCGTCGAGCCGCAACGTGCAGGACTTCGACCAGCGGTCGGTGGTCAGGATCGCGTCCGAGAAGGCGCCCGCGCCGGTCTCCGAAAGCCGGCCGGCGGCCTCGCCTATGCCACCAAGCACCGCGTCGATCGGCAGCGGCACCCCGATCACCCCGGTCTCCGCCACGGCGACCGCGTTCGGCTCCAGGCTCAGCTCGGCCCCCGCCCGTTTGCACATCGCCCAGGCGTCGGCGATCCCTTGCTCGCCGGTCTCGGCATTGGCGTTGCCGGCATTGACCACGGCCGCCCTGACCGAGCCCGCTTCGACCCGGTCGCGGCAGACGCGAATCGGCGCCGCGGCCGAGGCGTTTGCGGTCAGGAGCAGCGCCGAGGACACGTGCGACGCGTCGCAGACGAGCAAGCCGACGTCGGTCTTGCCACCGCCCTTGAGTCCGCAGTGGGCGGCACCAGCGCGGAAGCCGGGTGCGAGCTGCGCAGCGTCGAGCTCCTCCAGGCCGGCTGGCGCATCTACCCAGCGTGAACGGAAGAACGGCTTCCGCCTCGTTTCCGGGCCCGAAACGCTCACAGCAGCCCCTCCGTCTCGTCGAGACCCAGCATCAGGTTCAAGTTCTGAACCGCCTGCCCCGAGGCTCCCTTCCAGAGGTTGTCGATCGCCGAGAAGGCGAGCACCCTGCCGCGCTCCTCGACGGTGACGTAGACGTGGCACTCGTTGGTGTCGCGGACGTCGCGCAGCCCCGGCGCCTTGTCGACCATGTGGACAAACGGCTCGTCGGAGTAGCGCTCGGCGTAGAGCGCCTGGGCTTCCTCCTTGGAGATCGGCTCGGTGGTCTGCACGTAGCTGCTGGTCAGCTCGCCCTGGTCGAGCGGCAGCAGATGCGGGACGAAGGTGACCGTGGCAGCGCTGCCGAGCGCCGCCAGCTCCTGTTCGATCTCGGGCCGGTGGCGGTGGCCCTCGGTCTTGTAGGCGAAGGCGTTCTCATCCATCGAGACGTAGTGCATCGCGTCCCCCCCGCCCCGGCCGGCGCCGGAGACGCCTTGCTTGGCGTCGATGACGACGTCGGCCAGCAGGCCGCGCTCGGCCAGCGGCGCCAGGGCCAGCACGCTCGCGGTGGGGTAGCAGCCAGGCGTCGCCACAAGCTGTGCCTCGCGCAGTTGCTCTCGGTAGAGCTCGGTCAATCCGTAGACGGCACCCTCGAGCAGCTCGGCAGCGCCGTGCTCGCCGTACCAGCGCTCGTAGGTCGGTAGGTGGCGCAAGCGGAAGTCGGCGGAGAGGTCGACGACTAGGGCGCCGAGGCCCCGCAGGGCGGCGACCGTCGGGGCCGAGGCGCCGTGCGGGTAGGCGACGATGGCGGCGTCGACCGCCTCGATCGAGTCGAGGTCGAGCTCGGTCAGCTCGAGCGGAACGCGGTAGCGCGGGTAGAGCTGGTCGAGCCGTTTCCCAGCGTCGCCCCGCGAGGTGATCTGGACCAGCTCGAGGCGCGGGTGACGCCAGACGATGTGGGCGGCCAGGGCCCCGGTGAAGCCGGAAGCGCCAGCGACGAGCACCCGTGCGGCTGGCTCGCCCTGCAGCGGTTGAGAGTGCAGATCAGCCACGGAGCGATCCTCCAATCTCATCCAGTCGCGCGGCGATCGACTCGCGCAGCCCGGCGACCTCATCGTCGGTGAGGGTGCGGTCGGCGGCGCGGAACTCGAGTCGCAGCGCCAGGCTCTTATGCCCGGACTCGAGCTGCTCGCCCTCGTAGAGGTCGAAGACGACCGCTTCGCGCAGCAGCTCGCCGCCGCCGGCAATGATGCTCTCGCGCACCCGAGCCGCGGGAACGTCCACCGGGATGACAACCGCCAGGTCCTGGCGCACCGCCGGATAGGTGGTCACGTCCTCGAAGGTCTCCTCTCCAGCGCCGGCGGCGGCGACAAGAGGGGCGAGGTCGAGCTCGAAGCCCGCCGCCGCCTCGAGGTCCCACGCCCGGCAGACGAGCGGATGCAGCTCGCCCAGCCAACCGGCCTCGGTCCCTCCCACGCTTACCCGCGCCGAGCGGCCCGGGTGCAGGAACGGCTCCGTCGCCGCCTCGAAGGAGAGGCCGACGCCGAGCCTCGCGCCTAGTCCCTCGAGCACGCCCTTCAGCGCGAAGAGGTCGGCCGGCTCGCCGCCGCCCCGCCACGACGCGGGGGCCAGCAGGCCGGCCGCCAGGCAGCCGATCCGGTGCGGCTCGGCGGCCGGTGCCGCCCGCTCGCCCAAGAAGTCGCCCCCCAACGCGCCGACGGGCCTCTCGCGTCCACTATCTGGACGCGAG
>DASTYR010000196.1:0-5235 GCA_035764795.1 Solirubrobacterales bacterium
TCGGCATCCGTCCCGACCACCTCCGGGTCCGCGCCCACGGCGCCGATGAGCTCTCCCACTACTCGGCGGCCACCAGTGACATCGAGTACCTGTTCCCGATCGGGTGGTCGGAGCTGGAGGGAATCGCCAACCGCGGCGACTTCGACCTCACCCAGCACGCCAAGTTCAGCGGCGAGAAGCTCGAGTACTTCGACCAGCAGACGAAAGAGCGCTACGTCCCGCACGTGATCGAGCCGGCCGCCGGCGCCGACCGCGCCGCGCTCGCCTTCCTCGTCGACGCCTACGACGTCGAGGAGGTCGAGGGGCGCAAGCGCACCGTCCTGCGCCTCCACCCCCGCCTCGCCCCGGTCAAGGTCGCCGTCCTGCCGCTCGTCTCCAAGGAGGGCATGCCGGAGAAGGCCCGCGAGGTCTTCCAGGGCTTGCGCCGCCGCCTCCCCGCCGAGTTCGACGAGGGCGGCTCGATCGGCAAGCGCTACCGCCGCCAGGACGAGATCGGCACCCCCTGGGGCGTGACGATCGACGGCCAGACCCTCGAGGACGACACCGTCACCCTGCGTGACCGCGACTCGCTCGAGCAGGTCCGCGTCCCGATCGCCGGCCTGGCCGACGATCTCGCCTCGCGCCTGGCCCAGCCCTGGCGCAGCCCGAAGCTCGACTGAATGACTAGCCGCACTTAAGCTGGTTCGCATGCAGGCCAGCCTGCTTCGCGATCGGGACTTTCGGCTGGTCGCTGGCGCCGTCGGGCTTTCGGCGCTCGGCGACTGGGTGGCGATCGTGGCGCTCGGGCTGCACGTCAAGGAGATGACCGACTCGGGCTTCGCGGTGGCGTCGCTCTGGGTCTGCCTCTTCGGGCCCTCGGTCCTGGTCGCGGGGCACGTCGGCCTGCTCGTCGATCGGATCGAGGCGACGCGGCTGCTGGCGGCGGTCTCGGTTGCGGGGGCGGCCTTCGCGGCCGTCGTCGCCTTCGCCGACGCGCTGGCGCCGGTGCTGATCCTCACGGCGGCGCTCGGCGTCGTGTTCGCCACTTCGCAGCCAGCCGAGTTCTCGCTGGTGCCGCCGCTCGCCGGCGAGGCGAGGATTCAAGAGGCGAACGGGCATATCGAGACGGCTCGCTACATCGGCTTCGGAATCGGCCCGCTGCTCGGCGGCCTGCTGTTCGCGGCGGGCGGCCTCGAGCTGGCGATGCTCGTCGACGCCGCCACCTTCGGCGCCGTCGCAGTGGCGGCGCTCGCCCTGCGGGTGCGGCGCGACCCCACGACGCTGGCTGAGGCTGATCGGGCACCCCGCGCCCGCGACGGCATCGCGTTCCTCTTCGGCGACCGGCTGCTGCGCCTCGTGATGACCGTCGCCTTCGGATCGCTGCTCTTCATGTCCGCGGTCTGGGTCGGCGAGCTGTTCTTCGTCGAGGACGTGCTCGGCCGCGGCGACATCGCCTACGGCGCGATGCTCTCGATCTGGACCGCCGGCATGGCGCTGGGAGCGCTGCTGCTCTCACGCCGGGTTGCCGCAGGGGCCGTCGCCGTGGTGGGACTCGCCGCGGCAACGGTCCAGGGCGCCGCGCTGGCGCTGCCGGCGCTCTGGCTCAGCTTCGCCTTCTTCCTCGCCTGCTCGCTCCTCGGCGGGCTCGGTCACGGGCTCAAGAACGTGATGTTCCGCAGCCTCATCCACATTCGCGTGCCGGACCACCTGCACGGCCGAGCGTTCGCCGCCTACAACGGCATCCGCAACACGGCCGAGCTGGGCGCCTTCGCCGCCGGCGGCCTGCTCGTCAGCGCGATCGGCGCACGCGGCACGCTCGCCTACGCCGGTGGCCTCTCGGCACTGGTCGGCGTGGTCGGCCTGGTGGCGATGCTGCGCATGTACGGGGGGTGGATCCCCAGCGGTCAGGCGGACCCCCCGGTCGACCCCAGCTCAGGCGCGCGGCTCGATCAGCAACACCTCGGCGACGGCGAGGGCCTTCCCGTCGGCGTCGAGGACCGCTGAGCCGGCGAGCCGCTTGCGGCCCTCGGCCGAGATCGGCCAGGCGATGACTACGTGCTCGATACCGGCACGCACGGGCGAGTCGATGCGCGCCGTCATCCGACCCAGGAAGCTGACCGCGAGGTCCTCGCGCAGGTAGGCGGCGAAGTACGTGGGGCAGTCGAGGGCGCCCCAGACGACCTCCGGCCTTACCTGCGCCGCGTCGTCGGCCACCCACTCGGGTGGAGTCCACGGCGCGGCGACGAGATCCCGACCTGGGACCTCTCCGGCAAAGAGCCGCAGGCCATCGTCCCGATCGAGGCCGCAGACGAAGCAGCGACTGAACTGTCCGCCGTGGACGCCGCGATAGCGGCTGCCGGCCTCCCTCGCCTCCTCGATTCCGACCGGCGAGGGCACGTCGAGCTGGAAGTCGGGCGCCGCCTCCGCTTCGGCGACCAGCGTCTCGCCGTCGAGAGTCCGCGCCGAGCCCTCCTCCGCCTTCACCTCGAGCGGTCGGTCGAGCGGCACGGGGCTCCGCAGGCTGACCGCCGCCGAGCCGCCCACGTAAGCGGCGATCGCCCCCGAGGCATAGCCGCCGTTGCCGCTTTCAGTCGGCCCGTTGAAGCGGGCGGGGATCAGGAGTGGCACGGCCGGCGAGGTCATCCTGAGAGGAAGCGTGCCACGTCCGCCGCTTCGAGCTCGAGCGCTTTGGCGGCGCGGGCGGCGATCGGCTCGAACGGCTCCAGCGCGACCTCGCCCTTCGGGAATCGCCAGCGAGCCACGGCCCGGCCCTCGACGAGGGCGAAGGGATGGAAGATCCCGTTTCGGGTGACGAGGCTCGTGTGGCTGCCGATGATCTCCTCGCGCGAGGTCCAGCCGAGCAGGACCGGATCGAACGCTCCGAGCAGCCGCGGTCGTGGCGCCACCCCGGGCCGTTGCTGCTTCGCCAGTCGCACCAGGCCGCCCTCGAGCTCCTCCAGCTCCGAGGCGATCGCCGTCAGCCCAGCCCGGGCGTCGCGCAGGGGAAGCCCGGCCCACCGGGCAAGGTCGCGGTCGCTCGCCGGCGCATGGCCGACGAGGTAACGCCGGGCCAGCTCGGCAAGCGCAATGTCGCGATCCACGACCTTCGCCTCACCAATCCAATCGCGGACCGGCACGTAGGCGTGCTGCTTGCCGGCCATCGGGCCGCGCACCGCCACCCCCCGCACGGCGGCCAGGAAGAGCAGGTGGATCAACGCCTGTCCTCCGGTCGGCACACCCGCGGCCTCGAGTCGCTCCTTCAGATCGATGCGCGTCAACGGGCCCTCCTCGGCAAGTGCCCGCTCGATCGTCGCCACGGCGCGCTCGCCGACCTCGGCGGGGACGCCCTCCTGGCGCAGCCGCCTCGTGCAGGAGGTGAGAAGCGGCGGCGTGGTCAGCGCTTGCAGCCAGGGGTAATCCTCGCTGCGCACGAGGTGGAGCGTTCCGCGGTTGAGCCAGCTGACGACGAGGCTGCGGTCCTCGCTCAGGGCGCGGTCGACATCGGCGGCGGTCAGGCCCTCCGTGCGGGCGCGGATCGCGAGGCGGAAGCCGCGCGGATCCTGGCCCTGGACGGCGAGCAGCCGCTCGGCGACGGCGAGAGGACTGTCAAGTGGCTCTCCCGCCAGGGCCTGGGCGGCGAATCGCTCCTGGACCCGCGCTGTCGCGCCCACGGCGTCCGGTCAGCGGACGGCGAGCAGGTCGACCACGAAGACAAGCGTTTCGTTCGGGCCGATCGCCGGCGGGAACCCCGCCTGGCCGTAGGCGAGGTTGCCGGGGACGAGAAGCTGTCGCTGGCCCCCTTCCTTCATTCCAGCGACACCCTGGTCCCAGCCGGGGATGACTTCACCGGCGCCGAGCGTGAAGGTGAACGGTTCGCCGCGGTCCCAAGAGGCGTCGAACTCTTTGCGCGAGTCGAAGCCGACCCCCACGTACTGGACGGTCACTTCGTCGCCGGCTTTCGCGGCCGGTCCGGAGCCTTCGATCAGGTCTTCGGTGACGAGCTGCTTCGGTGCCGGTCCCTGCGGAACGCTGACCTTCGGCTTCTGGCGTTTCGCCGCTTCTGCCGGGGACTGGGCCGAGGCCGATCCGCTCGCCGACGCCTCAGAGCCGCCAGACGTCGAGTCGTCGTCATCGCCGCAGGCTGCCAGCGCGAGCGCCAGGCAGAGGAGGATCGCAATCGAAGCCGTCTTCACGGCCGGGAATGCTACGGAAGCGCTGTCCGAATAGCGTCCCGGTTCCCATGGACAGCCCGATTCTCACCTCGATCCTCCTGCCGGCCGCGATCGCGGTGATCATGTGCAGCCTCGGGATGACGCTGACGCCGGCCGACTTCCGGCGCGTTCTCGTCGCCCCGCGCGGGGTGGCGATCGGAATGTTCAACCTGGCGCTGCTCTCCCCGCTTCTCGCTCTGACGACCGCTGAGCTGTTCGGCCTCTCGCCGGAGCTGGCGGTTGGGCTGGTCCTGCTCGGTGCTTCGCCCGGCGGGATGATGGCCAACATGCTGACCCACCTCGCGCGTGGGGACACGGCGCTCTCGATCACGATGACGGCGATCAGCAGCGTCGGCGCGGTCATCACCGTGCCACTCTTCCTCGCCCTTGCGAGCGATCACTTCGGCGCCGGGGAGGTCGGCGACGCGAGCATGCTCGGCGTCGTGGCACGCGTCTTTGCGATCACGATCATCCCGGTGACGATCGGGATGTGGCTGCGCCGGCGCGACCCGGCCTGGGTCGACTCGATCTACCCCCGCTTCCGCAACGTCGCGTTGGTCCTCTTCGGTCTAGTCGTCCTCGGCGCGATCGCCAGCGAGTACGACACGGTCGCCGAGAACGCCGCCGAGGTCGGCGCCGCCGCCCTCGCCCTCAACGTCGCCGCGATGTCGGTCAGCTTCGGCGTCTCCAAGCTGGCTCGGCTAGACGACCGCCAGGCGACGGCGATCTCGCTCGAGCTCGGCATCCACAACGCGGCGCTGGCGATCGCAGTCGGGGCTTCGCTGGCCGCGGCGCTGACGATTCCGGCCGCCGTCTACGCCTCCTTCATGCTCTTCACGGGCGGCGGCTTCGCCTGGGCGATGAGCCGTCGCAACCGCGCCCTACCGGCTGGACCGGTGACCTGAGCGGCCATAGACTGACCGCTCGGGCAAGACCACGAGGAGGACGATGGCCGAGAACCTTGCATCGCTGCTGACCGAGAGCGCCAAGCGGTCTCCTGAGGCGCCGGCGATCCGCCTCGGCGACTTCGAGCTCACCTACGGCC
>DASTYR010000197.1:0-10942 GCA_035764795.1 Solirubrobacterales bacterium
ATCGCCTCCTCGCAGAGGTCGGCGCGAATCCAGTCCTCGCCGCCGCTCGCCGCATAGCCCTCGTTGAAGATCGCGTAGATCACCTCCAGCACCGAGGCGAGCCGCTGCTCGCGCTCGGCCGCGCCCGGAACCTCGATCGGCACCCGTGCCTCGGCCAGCGTCCGCTTCGCACGAACGATCCGCTGTGCCACGGTCGCCTCCTTGGCGAGGAAGGCGCGGGCGATCTCCGCAGTAGTCAGCGAGCCGACCAAGCGCAGGGTGAGCGCGACCCGCGCCTCGGTTGCCAGCACCGGATGGCAGGCGGTGAAGATCAGGCTGAGCAGGTCGTCCTCGATCTCCTCGTCGGCTGCGGCCGCCAGGTCTCGCTCGGACAGTCGGGCGCGCAGCTCGACTTCCCGGCCCAACTCCTCCTCCTTGCGCGAGGCCATCTCGCGATGGCGCAGGCGGTCGATCGCGCGGTTCCTTGCCGTCGCCATCAGCCAGGCCCCCGGGTTGTCGGGCACGCCGGTGCGCGGCCACTGCTCGAGCGCCACGACCAGCGCATCCTGGGCGAGGTCCTCGGCGACCCCGACGTCGCCCGTCATCCGGGCCAGCGCCGCGATCAGCCGCGCCGACTCGATCCGCCAGACCGCATCGATCGCGCGGCGGGCATCCCTCTCGCTCATCGTCTCGCCCGCCGCGCTGCCGCGCCGTTACTGGTTGCGCTCCGCCTCGGCCCGGATGCGCTCCTCCTGCTCGCGCAGCTCGGGCGTGAACTCGTCGCCGAAATCCTCGGCCTCGAAGACGGGCCGGATCTCGATCTCACCCGCTTCGTGGTGCGGGTTGGGACAGCGCTTGATCCACTCGATCGCCTCGTCCATGTCGCGCACCTGCATCAGCCAGTAGCCGGCGATCAGCTCCTTGGTCTCGGTGAAGGGCCCGTCGATCACGGTCCGCTCGTCGTCGCCACCGAAGCTGATCCGCACCCCTTTCGAGGACGGATGCAACCCCTCCCCGGCCAGCATCACGCCGGCTTTGACCATTTCCTCGTTGAACCTGCCCATCGCCGCGAGCAGCTCCTCGCTCGGCATCACGCCGGCCTCGGAGTCCTTGCTCGCCTTCACGATCGCCATCACTCTCATTCTGGGGTCCTTTCCCGTCGTGTCCGCGGATGCTCGGGAACCGATCATCCGCCTTTACCCCTTACGACGAACGAGGGCCGGCGAAATCGACAGGGATTTCGAGATCCTCTCGGTATGAGACTGCCGAAGAGCGCCCACACCGCGCGGTCCTGGCGGATCCACGAGCTCGTCGGCGACCTCGACCTCGAGGACGTTTGGGCGCTGCCGACGCCGGGCGGCCCGGACGACTTCCCCCGCCTTGTCCGCTTGCTCTCCGGCTTCGATCCGGCGCAGAGCTCCTCGGCGGCGGTTCGCGCGCTCTTCGCCATTCGCGAGAAGGTGGGGGAGGCCCTGGGCTGGGAGGACGCCGGCGCCGGCACCGCCCCGTTCCGCACCCTCTACCTAACCGACGACGAGTGGGCGATCGAGACGATCAACCGCACCGTCCACGGCGTCCTTCACTTCGGCTGGGTCGCCGAGGGAACCGGCACCTACCGTGGCCAGATGGCGATCTACGTCAAGCGCAACGGCCTCCTCGGTACCGCCTACATGACGGCGATCAAGCCCTTCCGCTACAAGATCGTCTACCCGCGGATCCTGGCCGAGCTGGAGCGCGCCTGGCGGGGGGAGCGAACGTGACGGTCGTTTGAGGCTCTTCCCCGCGGGAACCTGCGGAGGAGGACCTCTCTATGCCGGACAGGGAAAAACGTCACTCGAGGACGCGCGGGCTGTGGGCGCTCGCGGTCGTGTCCTTCGCTGCCGCCGCTTTGCTGACCGCCAGCGTGGGCCTGCCGCAGGCGCAGACGGCGACCGAGGCTGACCTTGCGGTGAGCAAGTCGGACAACCCCGATCCGGTCGTCGTAGGCGCGCCGCTCACCTACACCGTCCAGATCGTCAACCGCGGCCCCAATCCGGCGCTGGGTGTGAGGCTGACCGACAAGCTGCCCAACACGCTCGACAACGTCGGCGTGAGCACGACGCAGGGGACGTGCGGGGTCAACGGCCGCACGGTCAGCTGCAACATCGGCACGATCGGCGTCGGCACCGGCGCCACCGTGCCCACGGTGACGATCACGGCAACGCCGACCCGACCGGGTCGGATCACCAACAGCGCCTCGGTCCGCAGCCGCGTGCGCGATCCTCGCAGCGGCAACGACCTGGCGACCGAGTCGACCCGGGTCCTGCCGCTGCAGGCGGCGACCTGCGCCGGCCAGCCCGCGACCATCCTCGGCACCGGCGGTGACGACCGTCTCGTCGGTACGGCCGGCGACGACGTCGTCCTCGCCCGCGGTGGCGACGACCTCGTCCACACCTTCCGCGGTCACGACCTCGTCTGCGCCGGGCGCGGCGCAGACGTGATCAAAACCGGTATATGGGCCGACCGTGTCTTCGGCAACGCCGGCCGCGACCGGTTGATCGGCGGTGGTGGGGCCGACCGGCTCCGCGGCAACCGCGGCGCCGACCGCCTGCTCGGCCGCGCCGGCTCCGACGACCTCGCGGGCGGCGCGGGCTTTGACGTCTGCCGCGGCAACCGCGGCCAGGACGCTACCCGCGGCTGCGAGCGCGGCAGCCCGTAATGGACGGCGGGCTTAGCTGAAATCCTTGGCGCGGTGTGGGGATGCCGCTCTACGCGATCCTCGACCACGTCGTCGACGGCTACGAGAAAGCCGCCCAGGGGATCGACGTCGACGTCCAGCAGGTCGAGCGCCAGGTCTTCTCGGAGGATCAGGACAACCCGGCCGAGCGCATCTACAAGCTCGAGCGCGAGGTGCTCGACTTCCACGCGGCTGTGGTGCCGCTCTCGGGCGCCGTCGATGAGATCTCGCGCGGCCACTTCGAGGTCGTCCCGGACGAGTTGCGCGAGTACTACCGCGACGTTCACGACCACCTGCGCCGGGTCAGCGGCCGCATCGCCGCCTTCCGTGAGCTGCTCGGCAGCGCCCTGCAGGCCAACCTGACCCAGGTCTCGGTGCGCCAGAACGAGGACATGCGCAAGATCTCCGCCTGGGTCGCGATCCTCGCCGTGCCGACGATGATCGCCGGCGTCTACGGCATGAACTTCGAGCAAATGCCTGAGCTCGAGTGGCGCTTCGGCTACCCGGCGGTGCTGGCGGTCATCGCCGTCGTCTGCCTGCTGCTCTACCGGCGCTTCCGGCGGGCGGGGTGGTTGTAGCCAAAAACCATGCCTTTACGCTAAGGTAAAGGCATGCCACGTATTTCCAGCAAGCACCAGGTGACGTTGCCCGTTGAGAGCCTCGAGGCTGCCGGCTTGCGGCCGGGCGACGAGGTTGTGATCGAGGCCGAGGGTGACGACCGGATCGTCGTCCACCGCGCCGCGCCTAACCTCGTCGCGGCGCTCGGCGTCTTCGAGGGCCTCTACGAGCCGGGCTACCTCGAGCGCTTGCGCTCCGAAGAGCGCGTATAGCGTCTGCGGTGAGCGCTTGCGTGCTCGACACCGACGTGGTGATTGCCGCGCTCGACCGCGCCGACGCCCACCATCGCGCGGCCGTCGCCGCATTCGAACGCTTCGCCGACGGGCGCGTGGAGCTTCTCCTATGCACGGTGAACTACGCCGAGGCGCTGGTCTGTCCCGCCGTCGACGAGCGCAATCTGCGTACTGCGGTCGACGCGATCGCCTCACTCGGTATCCGAACGCTCGCCCCCGACGCCGCCCTTGCCCGCAACGCCGCCCGCCGTCGCGGCCTCGGCGTCAGCCTCGCCGACGGGTTTGCTCTCGCAACCGCCGAGCGCGTTGGCGCCGACCTCGCCTCCTTCGACAAGAGGGTTCGCCGCGCCCTCAATGCGGCTGGCCTGCGTCTGAGTCCTGCGCTGGTTTAAGTCACGGCGCTGGCCGCTGCAGGCGAGCTGCTCACTTCACCGAGCCGGCCAGCAGGCCCTGGACGAAGTAGCGCTGGAAGGCGAAGAAGACGGCGAGGGGGATCGCCAGCGAGATGAAGGCGGCCGGGGCGATCAGGTCGATGTTGGAGCCGAACTGGCGGAACTGGGAGAAGATCGCGACGGTGATCGGCTGGGTGTCGCGGCCGAAGGTCAGCGCGACCAGGAAGTCGTTCCAGGTCCAGAGGAACTGGAAGATCGCCAGCGAGGCGATCGCCGGCAGGCCGAGCGGCAGGATCAGGCGGACGAAGATCCGCAGCTCCGAGGCGCCGTCGATCCGCGCCGACTCGAGCAGGTCTTTGGGGATGCCGACGAAGAAGTTGCGCATCAGGAAGATCGCGAAGGGCAGCGCGAAGGCGGTGTGGTAGAGGATCAGCGAGAGGACGGTGTCGAAGATGCCGATGTCGTTGTAGAAGGAGAACATCGGGATCAGCGCCATCTGCAGCGGCACGACGAGCAGCGCGACGACGAGCAGGAAGAGCCATTCGCGGCCGGGGAAGTCGAGCCAGGCAAAGGCGTACCCGGCCAGCGCGCCGACCACGATCGGGATCGCCGTGCCGCCGAGCGCGACGAGGATCGTGGTGACCAGGGCGCCGGTGATTTCCTCGTTGTTGATCAGCTCCTCGTAGTTCTCGAGGGTGGCGACGCTGGGTTCGGAGAGGACGGTCCACCAGCCCTGGCCGGCGACGAGGTCGGCCGGCATCAGCGAGGTGAGGAAAAGTCCCAGGGTCGGAACCAGCCAGAGCACGGCGACGAAGGCCAGCAGCAGGTTGATCGGTCCCTTTGAGAGAGCGCGGACGAGTCGCTGGGCCATCAGGCCTCCCTCCTGAAGTTGCGCAGGTTGAAGGCGAGCAGCGGGATCACCAGCAGGAAGAGGAGGACGGCGATCGCCGAGCCGAGGCCGAAGTCGTTGACGCCGCCGAAGGCGGTCCGCCACATCGCCAGCGCGATCACGTTGGCGTCGTCCTGCGAGGAGGCGGGGGCGACCGAGAGCACGATGTCGAAGACCTTGAGGACGTTGATCAGCATCGTCACGAAGACGACGATCAGCACCGGCCGCAGCAACGGCACGGTGACGCGGCGGAAGATCTGCGTCTCGGTGGCGCCGTCGGTGCGCGCCGCCTCGAGCACGTCGCGCGGCAGCGCCGCCAGGCCGGCGCCGATCACGACCATCGCGAAGCCGGCCCAGACCCAGATGTAGGCGATCATCACCGCCGGGGTGATCAGGCCCGGCCCCAGCCACTCCACGCCGGAGAAGGGTTCCTCGAAGGTCTCGGGGGAGATCGCGACGGTGTGCTCGCCGCCGCCGACGTCCTCGAAGGCGAATCTGCCATCCGCCTCCGTCTCGACCGTCCCGACGCTGTCTCCGGCCGCGTCGCGCAGCTCCACTGAAACCCCCGGCAGGCCTTGCTCGCCTTTCTCGACGACGCCCGGTTTGCCGCCGCCGGGGAGGAAGTCGACCCAGACGATGCCCGCGATCCCGTCTGGAGCTGGCGGCGGGGCGCGGGCCTGCGTGGCGTCCTCCGGGACGTCTTCCGGCGGAATCGCCGTCAGCCCCAGCAGGGCGACGTCGCCCGCCCGCAGCTGCTCATTCAGCCGCAGGCCCTGCTTCGGCGTGCCCTCGAGCCGCTCGGTGGATCCCGCTGCGTCGGAGAAAGAT
Organism: Solirubrobacterales bacterium; assembly: GCA_035764795.1. Classification (GTDB taxonomy): domain Bacteria; phylum Actinomycetota; class Thermoleophilia; order Solirubrobacterales; family 70-9; genus VRUE01. The sequence goes on from DASTYR010000197.1 coordinate 5,656, forward strand.
CCCGGCGGATCTACCGCGTCGACGACGGCAGCGAGACTGGCGTTGACGGCGCCGATTTCGGGGTCGCTCTGGTCCATCACCCGCCAGATCACGCCCGCGGCGAACAGCGAGATCGCCATCGGCATGAAGACCGCGGTGCGAAAGGCGACCGACCAGCGGATTTTCTCGATCAGGACGCCGAAGATCAGGCCGATCGCCGTGACCAGGGCGGGCACGACCGCGAGCCAGAGCGCGTTGTTCTTGATCGCGGTGACGAGCAGGTCGGTGGTGAAGATCTCCTTGTAGTTGTCGAGCCCGACGAACTCCGAGCCGCTGCGGTCGAAGAAGCTGCGGTAGATCGTCGAGATCGCCGGATAGACGATCCAGATCGCCAGCAGGATCGCCGCGGGGGCTAAGAAGCCGATCGCGACGCGATGGCGACGCCAGAGGCCCGGTTTGCTCTCCGGACCTCTCTCTGGCGCCGCCATCTCGGTCGCTCTGTTTGCTCTTGCTCGCCGGCCGGCCTAGAACGCTTTGTTCGCTTCCTGCTCCAGTTTGCTCGCGGTGGCGTCGACGTCTTGGTTCTCCATGAAATCGGTCAACGCCTGCCACATCCCTTTACCGACCGTCGCCCCGAATGCAGCGGGCTGCAGGTCGGACATGTCGAAGCGGAACGTCTCCGTTTCGGCGATCGTGCCGGCCGTCTCGCGGGTCAGCTCGTCGGGATAGACATTCGTGTCGAGATCCCGATTGGCGCTCGAGAAGCCACCCCGTTTCGCCCAGATTTCTGCCGCCTCGCTGCTGGCGAGGTATTCGACCAGCGCCTGCGATGCGGGCGTGTCGTTGAACATGATCAGGACGTCGCCGCCACCCACGACCACCGGCTCGGAGCCGTCGATCGAGGGGAAGTCGAAGACGTCGTAGTCGGTGACCGGTTTGGCCTGGGTGCCGGCTTCGATTTCGGTGACGACGAAGTCGCCCTCGATCACCATCGCGCCCTCGGGGTCCTCTTTGAACGCGTTGGTGACCGACGTCGGGAAGTCGGTCTGCAGCGCGCCCGAGGTGCCGCCGACGATGTTCTCCGAGTCGCCGATGACCTCGAGCATCGTTTTCAGAGCGTCTTTGACGCTTTTGTCGGTCCAGGGGATTTTGTGTTCGGCGAGCTGGTCGTACATCTCCGGGCCCGCTTCGCGCAGGTAGATGTTCTCGAAGAGGTCGGTGAGCGGCCAGCCGGCATCGACGCCGATCGAGTAGGCCTTCGTGCCCGACGCTTTCAGCGTTTCCGCGTCTTTGAGGAGCTCGTCGAAGGTTTCGGGGGGTTTGACGCCCGCCGTCTCGAAGAGGCCGACGTTGTACCAGACGGTCGACTTGTTGGCCGCCTTGAAGAGGAAGCCGTAGACCTTGTCTTTGAAGGTCGCGACTTCGACCGCGCCGGGGGTGAAGCTGTCTTTGATCGTGTCTTCGGCGAAGGTGAGCGGTTTCAGCGCACCCTGTTTGTAGAAGTCGGCGACCGACCCTGGCTGGGGGACTGCGGCCAGGTCGGGCGGGTTGCCTCCCTGCACCGCCGTCGCGAGGATCGTCGGCAGCTCGTCCCCGGCCGCGTCGTAGCTCACGTTGACGTTGGGGTATTCCTCGCGGAAGCCGTCGAGCACGGCCTCGAAGGACTGTGCCTCTTCGCCGGTCCAGACGCCGGCGACGTCGACGCTGCCGGAGACGTTTGCGGCACCGCCACCACCGCCACCACCACCGTCGTCGTCGTCGCCGCAACCGGCGAACGCGAGCGCGAACGCCGCGATCAGCAGCGCAAGCACGTGGAGCGTTCGAATCCTCATTTGTCTCTCCTCCTCATTGGCGCTCTGCCTACCACCTCGTTACTTCCCGTTCGCGTAGATGCCCAAGCTGGTATCGGGGTCGAAGAAGTGAAGGTTGCGGGTGTCGACCGCGATCTCGGCCGGCTCGCCCTCGCGGATCTCGGAGCGGGGCCCGAAGCTGCCGATCAGCGTCGTCTCGTCGCCGTCGCCGCCTTTGCGCCCGACCCCGGACGTTTCGAGGTCGGCTGCCAGCTCGCGCACGTCCTCGGTCTGCGCAGGGCGGGCGTTGATCGTGAAGTGGGCCAGCACCTCGGAGCCGAGCGCCTCGCGCAGTTCGACCTGGCCGCGCAGGCGGCGGTCCTCGGGGACATCGGGGTCCAGCGACGCGTCTTCGAGGTCCTCGGGGCGGATGCCGACGATCACCCTGGCGCCCTCGCGCCGCTCGAGCTCAGGGCGCTCGGAGAGCAGCTCGGGGTCGAGCGTGACGCGCTGGTCGCCGATCGCGACCCGCAGGTCGCCGTTCGCGCGCTCGATGCTCGCCTCGATCATGTTCATCGCGGGGCTGCCGATGAAGCCGCCGACGAAGAGGTTGACCGGGTGGTCGTAGAGATCCTGCGGACTCGCCACCTGCTGCAGCTCGCCCTTGCGCATGACGGCGACGCGGTCGCCCATAGTCATCGCCTCGACCTGGTCGTGGGTGACGTAGATCGTCGTCACGCTCAGGTCGCGCTGCAGGCGGCTGACCTCGGCCCGCATCTCCACTCGCAGCTTGGCGTCGAGGTTGGAGAGCGGCTCGTCCATCAGGAAGGCGGCGGGTTCGCGGACGATCGCCCGGCCCATCGCGACCCGCTGCCGCTGGCCGCCGGAGAGGTTGCGCGGCTTGCGGTCGAGCAGCTCGTCGAGGCCGAGGACGGCGGCCGCCTCGCTCACCCGCCGGTCGATCTCGCCCTTGTCGAGCCCGCGGACCCGCAGGCCGAAGGCGATGTTGTCTTCGACCGTGAGGTGGGGGTAGAGGGCGTAGCTCTGGAAGACCATCGCGATGTCGCGGTCCTTGGCCGGCACCCAGTTGACGACCCGCTCGCCAATCCGTATCTCGCCCTCGGAGATCTCCTCCAGCCCGGCGACCATCCGCAGCGCCGTCGTCTTCCCGCAGCCCGAAGGCCCGACCAGGACCAGCAGCTCCCCATCGTTGGCATCGAGGTCGATCGAGTCGACAGCGCGGGTCCCATCCGGATAGACCTTCGAGACCTCGCTAAACGTCACAGCTGCCACAAGACAGAGCTACCACTGCGAAGCGTTTGCCTAACCTCGGGCTAGGCGGATTCGAACCGGCGACCTCCTGGGTGCGATCCAAAGACGGGGTTTGGCGGTTCGAGTCTCTCCGTGCCTGGTAATATTGTCCGACAGAATTATTAGTTTAGGTCTGTGGAGTTGAAATGGGCCAGGGCCGCAACCAAGCACCGGATATCGCGTGAACGCTCCCGCTACGTCATCGAGCACTGCGGCCTGCGCTTCAAGCAGGAACCGCCCTCGGACGGTCCGATTGGCGCGAGCTCACGGCTCGTCTTTCTGGGCGATGACCCAGACGGAATCGCGCTAGAGGTGATGGCGGTCGAGCTTGACGACGAGAGCCTGCTGGTGATCCACGCGATGCCGCTGCGCGACCGCTATCGGAAGCAGTACGAGGAGGCAAAGAAATGGCGAAAGTAAAGAAGGCGACTAAGCATCCAAGGACGAAGGCCGGCGAGGAGATCACTCCCGAGATAGCCGATGCCCTTGCGGCTGAGGCCGAGCGGGGCTATGACCTCGCGAAGGCGAAGCGCCAGCGAGTCGGCCGCCCTTCTCTGGCGGGAGCCGGCGCATCTCCGCGATTGAGCTTCCGCACGACTCCAGACCTCTATCGAGCGGCCCAGAAGCGTGCCAAGGAGGAAGGTCGATCAGTGAGTGATCTCGCTCGTGAGGCGGTAGCCCGATACGTGAGCTCCTGATGTGTCACGTGCTGCGGCCCTGGTGGAATCGCGTGAAACTCAGCTGCAGTGGGGCGCGCCGGCATGAAATGGGCACGCCGCTTTCATGAGTCTGAGTACCACTATTTGTCCAGTCTGCTAAACGATTTTAAGGACGATGGTTCGTTGGAAGCGATTTATAACTTCCCGAACATTGGCAGGAAGTTTTTGGAGACGTTCTTGGCATTTAATTGGTTCGTGGGCTGGGAGGTCAACCGTCAGCGGGTCCGGCGCACGGCTATTACGGTTCCTCCCCTGACGTGTGGCCCATGAGAACGGATTGCTTTTGGGCCTCAAACTCCTCGTCGGTCAATGCACCGTCGCGTCGCAGCGCACTGAGCCGCTCCAGCTGGTCGAGATGCCCCGAGGCGGCCGCACCGCTGACAGCGCCGGTTTGAGCCCCCGTCCGTTCACTGAGGAACTCGCGAGCTCGCGATCCCAGGCTTCCGCTCCGCTCGTCCGGGAATTCGCCGATCGCCTGTCGACGTAGCGCCTCCGTCCCAACCGCGAACAGGACGGCGAAGAGGAGGATGCCGAACGGTTTACGGAAGGCGGCGATGGGCGCCCAGGCGATCAGCGCCAGCCAGATCGCCGCAGCTACGCCGTAGGCGGCGGCCTGCCGCTCGCGGAAGTACGGCGCGGCCTCGCGCCGCAGAGCAGTTGCCGGTGCCGTGCTGCCGGCCAGCCAAGCGCCGATCACTGCCAGAATCCCGAAGGCGATTGCCGACACGGCGACGGTCACGAGCAGGGACGTCCCTATGTCCCAGGTAGCTTCGACCGCCGGCTCGACCGACGCGGTCTTGGCCAGGGAGCCGGTTACCGCGCCTCCGACCAGCTCACGAACCAGTAGTGCGAGCACCCCGGCGACGATGAAGCCGAAGCCCGCGCCTCGTACCGCCTCGCGCCGGCGGCCTCGCGCCAGATAGATCGCGCCTCCATAGAGCAGGATGAGGAGCGCCGTGAGGACGACCGGCAGTTTGCGGATCGCCTTCGCAACTTCCTGTGCCGTAGAGAGCTGCTCGGAGTCCAGGACTTTCAGTTCGCCGGCATCTTCTGGCAGTTTCGCGGTCAGGTCCGCCGGCACCCCGACCTGCTCGCCGACCTGCGTGACGACGGTTCCGAGCTGAAGCGTGACTTCTCCTTCGCCGGTCGAGACGATGTCGCCACCCCCGCCGATCACCGTCAGAAACTGCTCGTGGGCGGCCCGATTCGCCTCGGCCCAGATCGCCTGGATCTGAGAAGTCGTCAGGGCTCGTTCGGCGACCTGCTGGGCCAGCTGGCGAAGGCCGCCGGCCGCGGGACCGGCGAGTGCCCTCGCCTCAGGCGGCAGCGCCTTTTGCAGCTCCGCTTCGACGTCCACGTTGGCGTAGAGCTGAGTGACGAGAAAGGTCGCCAGCTGGGTCTGAACCTCCTCGTTCTCGAGCAGCTCGCTGCTCGTATCGACCCAGTTGTCGGTGTTCATCGCCTGGCGATTGACCCAGAACGAGAAGA
>DASTYR010000198.1:0-2810 GCA_035764795.1 Solirubrobacterales bacterium
GGGGCCTGGCGGCCCGTCCTAGTGGACGGGCCGCCAGCTCCGGCATCCCAATCAGGCAGGCTTCCTGACCGAGATCATCGGAGTCTGCGGGTCGACTTTGGTTATCTGCATCGTCTTTACCTCCTTTCGTTCAGTCGCCGTTAAACGCTTTGAGTATTTCGAGCGATCAACGAAGCCGAACCAGGTAGGAGATGCAGACGAGCGGTCTAACTAATGCTCAAATCGTTTGAGCAGTCAGCTAAAGTGGCCGCGATTTGAGTCCGACGAAGGAGGCGTTCTTGCTTGGCAGCCAGTTGCGCCAGCTCGGCGGTATCGATCTCAAGGACCGCGGCAAGCTCGGCGACGGCATCCCAGCTCGGGTTCTGCGCACCGCGCTCGATTCGAGATAGCGAAGTCCAGTGAATCCCCGCTTGCGCCGCGAGAGCTTCGATGCTCAGCTTCCGAGACTTCCGGAGGCTTCGGATCGCGGCTCCAAGTTGGGCGGACTTTGGTTGGGGCACAGGGCGGGAAGCCTCCCGCCACCGCTGTAGAAGCGCCATAGCAAATTCGCTAGGCTCGCCCTCGGCAAAATTCGATGCGGGCTGGAGGTTCAAGGAGCCTGGAAGGCTGACCCAGGGCGTGCGCTCCACTGCCCGCGGTGCGGCGCTTACGCGCCTCGCCTCCTAGTACCTCGAAGCGTGATGCAGAAGTTTCACGGCTTGCCCAGCCGGTGCCCGGCGTCTAAGTTTGGCTAGACGACCAGCCGAGGTTGGGTTGTCTCGGGATGGTCTTGGAACTACGGCCCGGCCACGAGGCTCGGCCAGAAGGAGGTAATTATGGAGGCTGGTCGAGCTTCGCGTCCCGCAGCCGGGGGCGAGTACTCGGGCTGGATCGCGTTTGCAGGAGTGATGATGTTCATCCTCGGCTCCCTGGATGCGCTTTGGGGGCTGGCGGCAATCGTCAACGACGAAATCGTCGTGGTCGGCGGGCGTGGTGCGCTGATCTTCGACATCACGACCTGGGGCTGGATACACCTGATCCTCGGCTCGATCGTCGCGCTGACCGGACTCGGGCTGATGACCGGTAACGCGGCGGCACGCGTGGCGGGGATCTTCTTCGTGGCCATCAATGCGATTGCTCAGATCGTCTGGTTCCCGGCCGCCCCGCTCTGGGCGTTCCTGATGATCATCATCGACACCGTGATCATCTACCAGCTGACGATGAACTGGACCGCCGATGAGGAGCGCCGGTGATTCCCATCGCGGAGTTCACTCTCGGGGCCGCCCTGTTGACGGTCCTCGAGATCTTCCTGTTCATCGCCTGGATCTGGGTCCTGGTGACGGTCATTGGCGATCTCTTTGCTGACCACTCTGTCTCCGGGTGGGGCAAGGCCGCATGGACGATCCTGCTCATCCTCGTCCCCTTCCTCGGCGTCTTCATCTACCTGATCGCGCGTGGTGGGGGAATGCACGAGCGGGCCATGAACCGCGCCGCGGCGGCGCAGAAGCAGTTCGATTCCTACATCCGCCAAACCGCCGGCAGTTCCTCGGCGAGCGAGCTGGAGACGCTGGCCGGGTTGCACTCCAAAGGAGTGCTCTCGGATTCCGAGTTCCAGCAGGCCAAGCAAAAGCTCCTCGCCGGAGGGAGCCAAGCGCCCGCGTGAGCAATTGAGATGACGGACGACAGCCACCGGCGGAAGGGCGATGGGCCTTCCGCCGGTGGCTGACCTATGCGCCGGCCTGAACCGCGATCCGGTCCTCGGCGGCCGCCCTCTTGACGCTCTCGAAGTCACGTTCGTTCTGGTCGGCGTAGAGCTCGGCGAACGCGGCGATCGCTTCGTCGAATTTCCCACCCCCACCCAGGTAGGCCGCGATGGCGATCCGGTCGCCCGAACGGGCGTGGGCACGGGCCAGCGCCTCACCGCACAGCGAGCCATAGGCGGCGAGCTGGCGCGCCGACATCGCGTCGAGGTTGGCCGAGCCCTTGCCGTCCCAAAGCTGGCGCACGTAGAAGCCGCGTGGCGAGGTGTCGACTCCCGTCGCGGTCGCCCAACCGAGGAATATGTCGGCGGCGGCCTGCATCAGCCGCTGCCCTTCGACCACGCGTTGCCCGGAGTGCTCGAAGCGGCTCGCACCCGCGTACGGCTCCAGGACGGACGCCCGCGCTTCCTTTGCCTGCAGGAAGAGCGGGTCCTCGGAGTCTCGCCCGACGAGGAGGACGATCCAGGCGCGGGTGCCGACGCTGCCGACGCCGACCACCTTGCGCGCCGCGTGGACGTAGCGGTAGGCGGCGGCGATGTGCCGGTTGGCGGCACTGAGCGAGTCGCGGTACTCGGCCAGCACCGAGTCGAGCTGGCGTTCGGCCTCGGCGCCCTCCTCGAGCTCCTCCAGCGGAGTGACCAGGGGCGGGTCGCTGACTATGCGCAGGCCGTCCTCGCCCGGCCGGGTCAGCTTCCGCAGCGCCCGCAAACTGTCCTTCGACCTGGCCTTGGCGATGCCGCGCTCGATTCGCTGGCGGTGCTCCTCGTCAAGCTGCTCGCCGAGATCGGCGAGCCTCGACTCGACCTCGATCCGCGCGTACCAGACGTCGATCTCCCGCATCGCCGCGAAACGCCGCATCGTGCCTCGGTAAGAGGAGACGGTCGCAACGACGGCATCGCGACGCTCGCGGCTCCGTAGCCCGCGCTCGCGACCGGCGATGGCGACGCTCGCGGCCAGCCGCTTCACGTCCCACTCGAACGGGCCGGGAGCGGTCTCGTCGAAGTCGTTGCAGTCGAACACCAAGCGGCGGTCGGGCGCGGAGAACACGCCGAAGTTCGAGAGGTGGGCGTC
>DASTYR010000199.1:0-10827 GCA_035764795.1 Solirubrobacterales bacterium
GGCGCGGCGCGCAGAGGGAGCGCGGCGGCACCGGGTGTTCGACCAGGGAGAAACCTCCGCCGGACTCCTCGCCGAAGACGAGGAAGCGGGCGTCGCAGCCGCCGAGTTGTGCGACGGGCCCGTCCTCGGGGCCGAGCTTGCGGGGCCCCTGGGAGGCGTCGAAGCGGCGGAGAGTCTCGGTTGCAAAGGCTGACATGGCAAGCTCCTCAAATTCGTTGAACAAGATCGTGCGATGAACTTAGCAACGGCCGCTCGGTCTGTCAAACTTCATTGAACGCTTATGTCCAACGGAAATAAAGTCAGCCAGAAACGGAAGTACCGCAAGCGGCGCCGGGCTGAGCTGGAGGACGAGACGCGGCTGCGCATTACTGAGGCCGCCGTGGAGCTGCACGGGTCGGTCGGCCCGGCCCGGACCACGATCAGCGCCGTGGCCGAGCGGGCCGGCGTTCAGCGCGCCACCGTCTACCGGCACTTCCCCGACGAAGAGGCGCTGTTCGGCGCCTGCTCCGCCCACTGGCTGGCACGGCACCCGCTGCCGGACCTGGCCGCCTGGGCCGCGGTCGACGATCGAGAAGAGCGCCTGCTGACCGCGCTGAGCGATCTCTACGCCTGGTACGGGACGGCCGAGGGAATGCTCGAGAAGACGACTCGCGACGCTTCCCTCGTCCCGGCGATGCGGGCCCCGGTCGAAGCGATGGGCGCCTGGCGGGCCGAGGCCGTCGCGACGATCGTCCGCGGCCGCCCGGAGCGCGGGGCGCGACGGCGCAGGGTGGAGGCGGCGCTCGGCCATGCGGTGGCCTTCTCGACCTGGCGCTCGCTGCGGCGCGATCAGGGCCTGCAGGTTCCGGAGGCGGTCGAGCTGATGCGGGGCCTGGTCGGCGCGGCCGCCGCCGGTTAGCGCGCGACCTCCCGGGATACGATCGCCGCGTGGAGCTGGGCGGCGACACCAAGGCAGTCCTGCTGCTGGCGGCGGCGATGTTCCTCTGGGCGCTGCTGCTCGGCGTACTCAAGTACCGGCAGATCGTCGAGTCCGAGGAGGCGGTGGCCCACCCCTATGTGGACGTCGCGCATCGAGCCGCGTTGCTGTACAGCTTCGCCCTACTGCTGGTGGCGACCTTCGTCGAGCTGAGCGGTTGGGGGACGCTGCCGAACCTGATCGCGGCGGGGGCGATGGCCCTCTACTTCTTCGCCGCGGTCGCCGGATACATGGTCCACGGCCTGCGCCGGGACACCGACAACCAGTTCAATGACCCCGCCGCCGGCACCCACGCCTTCATGTGGGCCCTCATCGTCACCGAGATCGCCGGCTGGCTCGTCCTGGTTGCCGGCTTCCTCGACGGCCAGATCGTCTGAAGCTCGCGGTGAGCCTGGCGGGCTATGCCCGGCGGGCGATGTAGACGACCTTGGTATGGACCAGCTCCTCGACCGGCTGCTCGAGGACGACGTCGTGGCCGTGGCCGAAGACGTCGAGGCACTCGAGGCCGCTTTCGCGCAGGGCCTCCAGCATCTCTTCTTCGGGGAAGTGGCGCTGACGGTGGACGTGGGTCTCGACCGTGCCCTTCGACCCGGCGCCGGCCTCGACCTCGAAGCGCGCTTCGGAGATCGAGCGCGGCGGCGTCTCGGCCGAGCCCTGACCGCGCCAGACGAGCCGCAGGCCGTCGCGCTCGACCGTCTCGGTCTCGGCGAAGAAGGTGCGGTACGTCTGCAGCGTGTTGACGTCGAACATCAACAGCGCGCCGGGCGCCATGTTGGCCCGCATGCCGCGCAGCGCGCTGCCCAGTTCCTCGGTGCTGAGCAGGTAGTTGAGGGCGTCGTCCAGCGACCAGACGAGGTCGAACTCGCCGAACACCGGCAGCTCCCGCATGTCGGCGACGCTGAGCTTCGCCGCGTCGCCGGCCTTGGCCTTCGCAAGGGCGAGCATCGAGGGCGAGATGTCGCAAGCCGTCACTTCCCAACCGCGCTCGAGCATCGGCAGGAAGCTCTTCCCCGTGCCGCAGCCGACATCGAGCAGGCGCTGCCCGCTCAACCCGTGGCGGCGGAGCTGGGGAAGGAGTGCGCCGAGCCAGAGCTCGTAGTCGTGGTGGGCCGTGAAGTCGTCGTAGACCGGCGCGATCGCCTCATAGGCTTGCTCCGCCGACTCGCCTCCCGGTTGGATAGCTGCTGCCTGCATCGCCCCTCCAGACCGGCCAAACGTTCAGCAACGTTTCAATTGCTCAAATTTGATAGTTTGTTCCGCGACCGTGCGGATACGCCACCTCGACCAGCGACCAGATCCGGCATCCGACGCCGCCGATGGTTGGGAGTGGGACGACGCACACAGGGTCTGCCTGCGGTTCGCGCGGCGCTACGCGAAGAACCCGAGCGAGGCGGAGGACATCGCCCAGGACGCTCTATTGCGCGCCTGGCGCCGTCGCTCGACTTTGCGCGAGAGCGGCAGCCGCAAGCAGTGGCTGGCGACGATCGTCCGCAACGAGGCGTTCCGCCAGCATGCCCGCCGCCGCCCCGACCCAGTCGATACGACCGAGACCGAGGTCGGCGTCGATGACGATCGAGTTCTGTCGACGGTTGAGCGGGCCGACATCCACGCAGCCCTGGATCGCCTCGATGAGCGCGACCGCCAGCTCGTCCGCCTTCGCTATGAAGAGGACTTGACGCAGGCGACGATCGCTCGCAGGTTGGGAATTCCGGAAGGCACGGTCAAGGTCCGGTTGCATCGCGTGCGCAACAAGTTGCGCCGCGAGATCGGGTTCGTCTAGGTAGGCCGGGCGGGAGGTCGGGGGGCGGTCGCGGGGCCGGGCGCCCCGCGACCGCCCTATCCACGCCGGCTAGGAGGTCGCCACGGCGTCTTCGCGCAGCTCCCGCACAGCGGCCGTCGGCCCGATGTAGGGGACGAGCACGGCGAAGAGGAGGTCGGGGAGGAGCTCGGGCAGCTGTTCGGCGCTGCCCTTGATCAGCTCGTCGGCGATCAGCCCGGTGACACCGCCGACCGCCATGCGGGAAGTGTTGGCTGGCAGCCGATGTCCGCGCTCGGCGAAGTCGCGGCCCTCGTCGAAGAGCGGGGTTAGCCGCTGCATCGCGACCCGGTGGCGTCGCTGCGCCGCCGGCCCCGCCGAGCCGATGTCGACCATCGCCAACCGCGCCAACTGCGGCTCCTCGCAGAGGGTGCGGACAAGAGCATCGAGGCCGGCGCGCGCCCGCTCCGGCCAGCGCTCCTCGGCTTCGTAGGCACGCACGATCCGCCGCATCAGCACCTCGACGACGCTGTCGTAGGCGGCGAGGAAGCAGGCTTCCTTGTCTGGGTAGAGCTCGTAGAAGGTGGTACGGGAGATGCCGGCCTCACCCGTCAGGTCTCCGATCGTCGCCGCCGCATAGCCCTTGGCGGCGACAATGCGGATCGCCGCCTCCAGCAGGCGCTCGCGCTGCGGCCTCACTCCTCCACCTCGCGTGAGCGGCGCAGCGCCTCCTCCTGGCCGAGGTAGGGCACGAGGGTGATGTAGACGACGTCCGGGAGGAGTTCGCGCAGCCGGCCGGCGTTGCCGGCGAGGATCTGCCCGACGATCAGCGACTCGGCACCGGCGAGCGCGGCGCGGCCGGCGCTGACCGGGATCGCCGGCTCGATCGCCTCCTCACGGCCTCGGTCGAGCAACATCAGCAGCACCCGCTTGCCGGCGGCGTACATCTCAAAGGCGCGCTCGCCGCAAGCCGGCGCCTCGACCAGGGCCATCCGAGCGAAGGCGGGGCGGCTGGCGAGCAGGTCGAGGAAGGCGGCGGCAGCGTCGCGAACCAGCGTCGCCCACGGTTTTTCGGGTGAGAAGGCGCCCATCACCCGCTCCATCGCGTCGGCAAGCGAAAGCTCCATCGCCGCCTGGAAGCAGTCCTCCTTGTCCTCGAAGAGCTCGTAGAACGTCGCCCGCGAGACGCCCGCCGGCGTCACGATGTCGGAGATCGTCGTCGCCCCGAGCCCTTTGCGGGCGCAGCTCTCGGCGATTGCGACGAGGATGCGTTCGCGCTGCGAGTGGGCGACCAGGGGCTCGGGCAGATCCTCGCGGCCGGCCGGCAGGCGCTCGCGCTCGATCAGGCCGCCCAGGTCTCCCCGCGACGCCACGCGACGGCTCTCTTGCCGGGATGGGGATGCGGACATGCCGTGCTCCTCCTCGACTGTACACGCGGGAGGGTGTGCGGTCGCGAACTTCCGACCGCCGTACAAGGAGGGGCGGCGGGGCGGCGGCGACCATTCGAGGATGAAGACGACGCCACGCCAGATCGTCGCCTTCGGTGGCGGCGGCTTCTCGATGGAGTCGGGGAATCCGCTCCTCGACGACTATGTGCTGGCACTGAGCGGTGCCGAGCGGCCACGGGTCTGTTTCCTGCCGACCGCCAGCGGCGACGCCGATCACTACGTCGTCCGCTTCTACCGCGCCTTTCCTGCCGGTCGCTGCGAGCCGAGCCACGTCTCGCTCTTTCGCCGTGAGCAGGGGCCGGCCGACCTGCGCGAGCACCTGCTCTCGCAGGACCTGATCTACGTCGGCGGCGGCAGCGTCGTCAGCATGCTCGGCGCCTGGCGGGCGCACGGGATCGACCGGATGCTGCGCGAGGCATGGGAGCGGGGCGTGGTGCTGTGCGGGCTCTCGGCCGGCTCGCTGTGCTGGTTCGCCGAGGCGCTCACGGGCTTCCACGGGGAGCCGCGGCGAATCGAGGGCCTCGGCCTGTTGCCGTTCAGCAACTGCGTCCACTACGAGCCGGGCTCCAGCCGTCGGAGCGCCTACCGGGCGCATCTGACCGCCGGCATGTGCCCGGGGTACGCGGCCGAGGACGGCGCCGCCCTCCACTTCACCGGCACCGAGCTGAGCAGCGTCGTCGCCTCGCGGCCCGATGCCCGCGGCTACCGGCTGGACACGGTCGGCGACCGAGTGGTGGAGATGCGGATGGCGACGACCTTCCTGGGAGATCGTGGGCCCGTCGCGACGCTGGCGTCCGGGGCCACCGCCTCGATCGGGGCGGCGGCGTGATCCCGCGCCTCCTCGCCCTCGGCGGCCACGACTTCACCGCCCGACCGCCCGACCGCGCCATCTGCGAGCTGATGCTGCGGCTGGCGACGGAGCGGGCGGGCACTCGGCCGCGAATCTGCCTGCTGGCCACGGCGAGCGGCGATCCAGCCGATCAGATCGGGCGCTTCTACGCCGCCTTCGGCGAGCGGCCCTGCGAGCCCTCGGACGTGTCGCTCTTCCGGCTCGGCCGGCGCCCGGTCGAGCTCCGCGACCACCTGCTCGCCCAAGACCTGATCTACGTCGGCGGCGGCAGCCTGCTCAACCTGCTCGCCGTCTGGGACGCCCACGAGCTGGGGGCGATCCTCAGCCTCGCCTGGCGACAGGGAATCGTCCTGGCCGGCCAGAGCGCCGGCGCGATGTGCTGGTTCGAGGCCGGGATCACCAAGTCCTCGGGCCGGCCGGAGCCGGGCGCCGGCCTCGGCCTGCTGACCGGCAGCCTCTGCGTCCACTACACCGACGAACCCGACCGCCGCGCCGCCTACCTCGCCGCCGTCAGCGCCGGCATGCCAAGCGGCTACGGCCTAGACGACTACGCCGGCCTCCTCTGGGAGGGCAGCTCCACCCCCTCGGCGGTCACGGCCCAACGCGGCGCCCGCGCCTACCGCGTCACTACGGACAACGACAACGGCGAGGTAAGCGAGCTCCCCTTACCTTCGCGCTTCCTTCCGGCCCCAGCGCCAGCTGCTCTCCGCGAGGACATCGCCGAGTTCCGCCGCGTGAAGCGGATCCGCCAGGGGGCGGGCTGGCTGGGCTAGCGCTGTGGATCGGGAGGGGATGGGTATGTCCCCGCATCCCCTCCCGCATCACTCCGCCCAGCGGAACCCGGTGCCGGATAGCTTGGGCTCAAGGGGGCTGACCGGCAATCCAGGAGGGGGATCAGCTTCGTTATAGCCCCGCGGCGCCGTGTCATTGGGCGTCTCAGGGTGAAAGAGAGATGCGAGGACTTGGATATGGCCCCGCCCCACCCCCAGCTCCCACTGACCGCCCCCGTAAGCGCCGATGTGGTGCTCGTCGCAGTAGTCGTAGGTGTCGCAGAGGTCGCGCAGGCCGCCGATCCGCGAGGGCTTGACGTTGACCATCCGCGGCTCCCAGGGCAGCGCCTCGATGTCGGCGATCGAGTGGATCGGTGCGTCCCAGGTGATCCGATCGCGGATCGGCTCGAGCAGCGGCCGGGTCTCGTCGGTGACGTCGGGGTCCTCGAGCCAGGCCTCCGGGAAGGCCTCGATCAGCTTGCGGTAGAGCTCCGGATCGGTCTCGACGTCGACGACGGTGCCTTTGTAGAAGCCCTTGAGGTCGAGCGAATCGATCGCGCCGGTATCGATCAGCGCCGCGATCAGCTCGTCGTCCCAGTCATTGGTCGGATCGAGCTTGAAGCGGAGGCTCGGGTAGCGGTCGAGCTTGCGGTTCAGGGTCTCGACCGAGGAGGGCTGGTCAGGACCGGGCGAGAGCCGCATCGAACAGACGAAGGAAACGGGACGGGCGGCCCGGCCCAGGGCTTCCTCGATCCCCACCCCCGCCTGACGCAGCGCTAGATCTAGCGCCGCCGACTCGAACGCCCAGCGACGGTAGCGGCGCGAGACGTCGCGCTGCGGCTCGGCCGGGAAGGTGTCGAGACCGTCCATCCGTTCGCAGAGCTCGCCCAGCGTTTGCGGTCCGGTGAGGTCGAGGACCGCGCCGGCGTCCTGCAGCGCCACATGGTCGAGCGCGTCGTAGGTGACGTCCTCGCCCAGTCCCTCCTCGCCACCGCCGCGGAGGTGGATGACGGTCGAGAGGCGCTCGAAGCCGGGCGTCTGCAGCTCCAGCCCCTCCAGCTCATAGCCCTCGACCTGCAGGGGCAGCGAGGCGAGCGAGTCAAAGGTGGCCATGCGGAGGGACCCTAGCGAGCGACGCGCAGCGTCCTCAGGCGACGGTCGCTGCTCCCCCGGACATAACCCCCGTGGGCGACACTGGCCTCGATGTAGTGCAGGGTCTCCTCGCTGAGGCGCTCGCCGGGAAGCACGTTGGGGATGCCGGGGGGATAGGCGGCCAGCGACTCGACCGAGATCCGGCCCACGGCCTCGGCGAACGGGACCGCCTCCTGCGGTCCGAGGAACGCCTCGCGCGGGGTCATCACCGGCTCGCCCCAGGGCGGCGGCGGCGCCAACCGCTCGGGCGGAGGGCCGTCCGTCGCTTCCAGTCGGGGCGCGACATCGCGCAGGGCGGCGGCGAGGCGCTCACCGGAGCTGGCGGCTGGCTCTCCCATTCCGAAGATTGCGACGACGACGTTCTCGGTGAAGAGCTCCAGATCCATTCCCTCGGTCTCGAGGATCGTCTGCGCAAGCAGATAGCCGTTCGAACCGGTCCCGCGCACGTCGATCGCGAGTCGCAGCGGGTCCCAGGCAGCGATCCCGGCCCGGCCCACAAGGCGGTCGTCGAGCGGCTGCAGGCCGGGTATTTCCTCTATCGCCTCGCGCGTTGCGGCGATCGCCGCCACCGTCTCGCCGAGCAGCTCCTCGCCGTGCACGCTGGCATGTCGTCTCGCCGCGTCGAGCGAGCCGCCGAGCAGGCCGCTGGGGCTGGTCGTCTCGACCAAGCTGACCGAGCGATCGACCACGGCCTGGTCGATCCGCTCGCTCCCCAGGTGCAGCATCGCCGCCTGGGTGAGGCTGCCGACGATCTTGTGAGTCGACGAGATGACCAGGTCGGCACCGCAACTGAGCGCGTCAGGTGGAAGCGCCGGGTGGAAGCGCAGGTGCGCCCCCCACGCCTCGTCGACGACGAGCGGAATGCCGCGCTCGTGTGCCACTCGCGCCAGGCCGGCGACGTCGGCGCAGGCGCCGAAGTAAGTGGGGGAGACGACCATCGCGCCGACGGCCTCCGGCATCGCGTCTAGCGCCGCCGCCAGCGCATCCGGGCTGAGGCAGTGGGCGATTCCCAACTCGGCATCGAGCTCCGGCGCGGCAAATGCCGGCCGCATCCCGCTCAACACGAGGCCGTCGATCACCGACGAGTGGACGTTTCGCTGGACGACGACCCGGTCGCCGGAATGAGCCAGGGCGAGGCAGGCGGCGTGGTTGCCCTGCGAGGCGCCATTCACCAAGAACCACGTGCGGCGGGCACCCCAGGCATCGGCCGCCAGCTCCTGCGCCTGCTGGAAGGGAGTCGGCTCAGGCCCGACGTCGACTCCCACCGTGACGGAGGGGATGTCGTTGCGGAGCCCGACCTCACCGACCAGCTCGCGCAGGGCAGGGTCCGCACCAGCTCCCCCCTTGTGCCCGGGAACGGTGAAGCGGCCGGGCTCACGGTCCGCGTAGTCGAGCATCGCGTCGACGTAGGGAGTCGAATCCTGACCCCGATCGGGCATCGCTTCGAGTGTAGGGACGGTGGCCTGCCACACTCGACCGGATGGAGCACGCTCGCCACGGTTACTGGCTCCAGGAGGTGGGCGAGGTCGAGCCATGTCCCGCCCTGGAGGGCGAGCGCAGCGTCGACGTGGTCATCCTCGGCGGCGGCTACACGGGGATGTGGGCGGCCTGGCAGCTGAAGGCGCTCGAGACGGGGGTGAGGGTCGCACTGCTGGAGGCGGAGACGTGCGGGCACGGCCCGAGCGGGCGCAACGGCGGCTTCTGCAACGTGATGTGGTTCTCGCTGCCCAACATGCGCGAGCGCTGGGGGGACGGAGCGGCGCTGGCGGTCGCCCGCGCCTCCGCCGAGGCAGTTGCCGGGATCGAGTCGTTCTGCCGCGAACAGGAAGTCGACGCCTGGTTCCGCCGCGGCGGCTATCTGCAGGTCTCGACCGCGCCGGCGCATGACCGGGCGTGGGCCGAGGCGCTGTCCGCCTGCCGGGCGCTGGGAGAGGTCGACGCGGTCGCGCCCCTCGACGCGGCGGGGGTAGCCGCGCGCTGCGCCTCGCCCGCGTTTCGCGGTGGCGCCTTTTACCCGGACGCGGCGACCGTGCAGCCGGCACGGCTGGCGCTCGGGCTGCGGGCGCGGCTGCTGGATGCCGGAGTGGAGATCTTCGAGCGTTCGCGGGTGCGTTCGCTGCACGGCGGCCCGGACGGCGTCGAGGCACGGACTGCGGCCGGGACAGTGCGGGCGCGGAGGGCGATCGTCGCGCTTGGCGGCGCCGTCAAGGCGCCGGCCGGTCCGCTCCGCAATGCGCTCACCGTCACGTCCTCGCACATCGTCCTCACCGAGCCGGTCCCCGACGTTCTCGAGGAGGTCGGTTGGACGGGTGGCGAGTGCATCACCGACAGCCGCGCGCTGATCGATTACTTCAGGACGACCCCGGACGGCCGCATCGCCTTCGGCTGGGGTGGGGGACGAATCGTCATGGGGGCTCGTCTCCGCGGCCGGGCCGAGGTCGACCCCGAGGTAACCGCGGCGGCCGCTGAGCGACTGTACGAGTACTTCCCGTCGCTGGCGGAAGCCGGCCCCGGCCGCAAGCCGGCGCGCATCAGCCACGCCTGGGGCGGCCCGATCGACGTCTCGCCCACCCATCTGCCCTTGATCGTTCCCCTCTCCGGCGATCGGGTCTTCGTCGCCGCCGGCTACACCGGCAACGGCGTCGGCCCCTCGCACATGGTCGGCCGCGCCCTCGCCTCCCTCGCCCTCGACCGCCGCGACGCCCACTCCCGCCTCCCCTTCATCGACGCCTCTCCCCAACGCGTCCCCCCCGAGCCCTTCCACTGGCTAGGGGGCGAAGTCATCCGCCGCGCCCTGAACCGCAAGGAGGAGGCGGAGCTCGCCAGCCTCCGGCCGGATCTCGTGAGCGCGCTGATATCGCGCATTCCTCGTCTCATCGGCTTCCACATCGGCCGCTGACAACGCATCCGACATTCACCACACCAGAGGGGGGTGAATGTCGGATGCGTTGATGGGCGGGTCGTCACTCGACCCGGCCTCACCACCGACTCGTAACGACCTTCTTCCGCGTATAGAAGTCGACCGCATCCGTCCCGTTTGCGTGCAGGTCCCCGTCCATCGAGTCCTTCCAGCCACTGAACGGAAACCAGGCGACGGGCGCCGGAACACCCACGTTGACGCCGAGCATCCCCGCTTCGGCGCCGTAGCGGTAGGCCCGCGCGGCGGCGCCCGACTGGGTGAAGATGGCGCCGGCGTTGCCGTAGCGCGAGCCGTTGAGAAACTCGATGGCCGTGTCGAGGTCGGGCGCGTCGACGAGGGTGAGTAGAGGCCCGAAGAGCTCGTCGCGGGCGAGCTCGGACTCCGAGTCGGCGACGGCGATCGTCGGACCGAGGACCGTGCCGGCGGGGCTGCTCTGGCTGCGCCCGTCGAGCAGCAGCTCGCCACCGTTCTCCGCCGCGCGCTCCACCGCGGCGGCAATCCGATCCCGGGCCTCCGCGGAGACCATCGGACAGACATCGGTGGCGGGATCGTCGCCGGCGCCAACCTGCAGGTCGGTCGCCGCCCGCACCAGCGCCTCGCGCACCTCCGCTCGCCGCGCCTGATCGCCGACCACGACACAGACGGAACCGGCCAGGCAGCGCTGTCCGGCGGCGCCGAAGGCGGAGCCCATGATCGCCGGCATCGCCCGCTCGAGGTCGGCGTCAGGCATCACCACCAGCGAGTTCTTGGCACCACCCAGCGCCTGCACCCGCTTGCCGGTTGCAGCGGCGCGCTCGGCGACGAAGCGCGCCGTCTCGGCGCGGCCGACGAAGGAGATCGCGTCGATGCCGGGGTCCTCGAGGATCGCGCCGACCGCCTCGCGCCCGCCGTGGACAAGATTGTCCACGCCGGGCGGGATCTCCTCGACCGCGTCGACCATCTCGACGATCAGCGA
>DASTYR010000200.1:0-10906 GCA_035764795.1 Solirubrobacterales bacterium
TGCGCCTCGATCTTCCACTACGGCACCTACAGGGTCCGCGACGCCAAGCGGCACCTCGCAGAGGCCGGCATCCCCGTCCGGGCGTAGGCTCGCGCTCACTGTCAATGGCGGCGGTATCGATCGAAGACCTCGGCGGGGCGCTGCAGCGCGCCTACCCCGAGCTGGAGGCGGTCCGCGCGGCGGCCGGCGAGATCCCGGTCTATTTGGTCGGCGGCGCTGTACGCGACCTGCTGCTGGGCCAGCCGCGCGGCGACATCGACCTGGTCGTCGTCGGCGATGCCGCGGCGCTTGCCGGCAAGCTCGGCGCCGAGACGATCGAGCACGAGCGGTTCGCGACGGCCAAGGTCCGCCTCGGCGAGCACGAGGTCGACCTCGCCACTGCTCGCACCGAGCGTTACGAGCGGCCAGGGGCGCTGCCGGACATCGAGCCGGCGGCGAGCATCGACGACGACCTGGGACGCCGCGATTTCACCATCAACGCGATGGCGCTGGCGCTTGCCCGCGAGCCGCGCCTGATCGATCCCCACGGCGGCCGCGCCGACCTCGCAGCGGGGCAGCTGCGGGTCCTTCATCCGGGCTCCTTCGCTGACGACCCGACTCGGGCTCTGCGTGCCGCCCGTTACGCGGCCCGCTTCGGCTTCGGCCTCGACCCTGGGACCGAGGCGTTGCTGCGCTCGACGGACCTCTCGACGGTCTCTTCCGACCGCCGCGAGGCGGAGCTGCTGCGACTCGCGGATGAAGAGAACGCCCTGCGCGGCCTCGAGCTGCTCGATGCCTGGGGACTCGTGCCGCTGCAGCCGGGACGGCTGGAGCTGGCCCGCCGCGTCGATGAGCTGCTCCAAGATCCACCTTGGTCAGGGGTCGTCGACCGCGCCCCGGCCCTGCTCGCAGCGGTGCGGACCGCGCCCGGTGAGAGCGAACGCCCGCTCGCGCCACCGCGCCACCCCTCCGAAGGCGTCGAGCTCGCCCGCGGTCGGCAACCGCTGGACCTGCTCCTCGCGCGGGCGCGCGGCGCCGCTTGGCTCGACCGCTACCTCAACGAGTGGTGCAAGGTCGCCCTTGAGATCGACGGCGACGACCTGATCGCCGCCGGCGTCCCGCAGGGCCCCGCCCTCGGTCGAGGCCTCACCGAGGCGCTGCACCGCAAGCTCGACGGCGAGATCGACAGCCGCGACGAGGAGCTGGCGGCGGCGCTGGCCGCTGCCCGGAGGGCCTGAGCGATGCCGGGCCTCATCCGCGGTCTCGACCCGGCCAGGATCGCCGCCAACCTGGAGCGGGTCCGCGCAACGGCCGGCGAGGGGGTCGAGATACTCGCCGCCGGCAAGTACGTCCCGGCCGAGGAGATGGGGGCGCTGGCCGAGGCCGGCGTGCGGCTGGTTGGCGAGAACCGCCAGCAGGATCTCGTCGAGAAGCAGCAGCGATGGGGCGACTCGTTCGAGTGGGACTTCATCGGCAACCTGCAGAGCCGCAAGGTCAAGCAGCTGCTGCCGATCTGTCGCCTGATCCACTCGGTGGCGAGCGACTCGGCCCTGGCCCAGCTCGATCGCCACGCCCAGCCGCACACCGAGGTCCTCGTAGAGGTCAACGTGGCCGGGGAGCCCGGCAAGGGCGGCGTCGACCCGGCGGCCCTCGGCGCCTTCCTCGAGCGCTGCCCGGTGAAGGTGTCGGGGCTGATGACCATGCCGCCCTTCAGCACCGATCCCGAGGACTCGCGACCCCACTTCGCCCGCCTCGCCGAGCTGGCCGGCGAGCACGGGTTGCGCCGACTCTCGATGGGCACCTCGCAGGACTGGCGGGTGGCCGTCGAGGAGGGTGCGACGATCATTCGACTCGGCACGGCCCTCTACGCGTGACGGGGTGCGGCGACAACCGCCTGCGCTTGGGCCATAATCCGTAAAGGAATCGGCTCCCGGGAGCCGAAACACGCACGCATGGCACTACGCGACAGCTGGCACAGAGCCCTCGTCTACTTCGGTCTGGCCGAAGAGCACGACCACGGCCCCGAATACGAGGATGACTTCGGCCCCGACGAAGACGACTTCGATTCGCGCGACTCGCGCCGCGAATCGGGGCAGGTGCGGCGCTTGCCGAGCTCGCGCCGTTCGCGCCGCGACGAGATCGACGACATCTTCGCCGACGACGAGCCGGCCTCGGCCTCGCGGACCAGGGTTCTGCGCCCGGTCGGCGACGACTCCGAGGTCAAAGTCCACCTGGTCATTCCCCGCAACTTCAACGACGCCCAACAGGTGGCCGACCAGTTCAAGCGCTCGGTTCCGGTGATCCTCAACCTGCAGACCACCGACCACGAGCTCTCGAAGCGGATGATCGACTTCTGCTCCGGCCTCACCTACGCGCTCGAGGGCGGCATGCAGCGCATCGCCGAGAAGATCTTCCTGCTGACCCCCCGCAACGTCGAGGTCTCCGCCGAGGAGAAGGCGCGGCTGCTCGACAAAGGGTTCTTCAACCAGTCCTGACTGGCAATAGTCTCCCGGCCATGATCGTTGGCTTCTGTGGGTCCGGGAATATGGCTGCGGCCATCGCGAAGGGCTGGGCCGGGCGGTGGGAGCAGATGCTGTTCTTCGACGCCGACCGCGAGAAGGCCCGAAAGCTCGCTGAGGGGCTGAACGGCGAGGCCGTGGAGTCGAATGCGGAGCTGGCCGAGCGGGCCGACGTCGTGATCCTCGCGGTCAAGCCAGGCGTCCTGCAGCAAGCGGCGACTGAACTGACCGGTGCGCGGGCGGTAGTTTCGATCTTGGGCGCGACGCCGCTGGAGAACGTCCAGGCCGCCTTCCCCGACGCGAAGGTCGGGAGGATCATGCCGAACCTCGCCGTCGAGGTGGGGGAGGGCGTTCTCTGCATCGCCGGCGAGTTCAGCCCGGAGGTCCGAGAGAAACTGGGCTTGCTCGGCTCGGTCGTGGAGCTGCCCGACTCGCAATTCGACGTCGCCACCGCGTTGATGGGCTGCTCGCCGGCCTACTTCGCTCTGGTGGCCGAGGCGCTCACCGAGGCGGGCGTCAGCGCGGGCCTGGACCACGAGCTAGTCGAGAAACTGGTGGTCGAGGCCGCCGCGGGCACCGGATCGCTGATGCGTCTCCGGCGCCCTGCCGATCTCCGGGTCGCCGTCACCTCACCGGGGGGCAGCACCGAAGCCGGACTGGAAGCCCTGGAGCAGGAAGGCGCACGGCAGGCTTTCGAGGCCGCGGTACGGGCCTCGTTGGAGCGGATGCGCGGGTGACCGTGGCGCTGCTGCCATTCGCAGTCACCCGAGACGACGTCGCCGCCTACGTAAGCGCGCTCTTCCTCGTCTACGCGATCCTGATCTTCGTCAACGTGCTCAGCTCCTGGATCCCGCGCATGCCGTACCACCCCTGGCTCCGGGCCGCGCTCGACTTCGTCACCGAGACGACCGACCCATACCTGAACTTCTTCCGCCGCTTCATCCCGTCGTTCGGCGGCGGCGGCCTGGCGATCGACCTCAGCCCGATCGTCGCCATCATCGTTCTCTTCGTCGCGCAGGCAATCGTCGTCAGCCTGATCGCCGGGTGAGCACCAGGGCCGGATGGGCCTGGCGTCGCGCCGCCGCACTGGCCGGGCTGGTGGTCGCCCTGGACCAGGCCGCCAAGGCCGCTATCGAGGCGAACCTGACGACGGGTGAGCAGGTCGAGGTACTGGGCCCGCTCACCCTGACGCTGGTCCACAACCGCGGTGTCGCCTTCGGACTCGCCAGCGGTGGTGGCGCGGCGCTCGTCGCGCTGACGGTCGTCGCCTTGGTCTTCGTCGCCGCGCTCTTCGCCCGCGACCCGTCGCGGCCAGGGATGTGGGTGGCCGTCGGGCTCCTGATCGGGGGCGCCCTCGGCAACCTCGCCGACCGCCTTCGTGCCGACGCCGTCACCGACTACGTCGACGTCCTCTCCTGGCCGCCGTTCAACCTGGCGGACGTGGCGATCACCGCCGGCGTCGCGATTCTCGCGCTCTCCTATCTCAGGGCGGAGCCGCGATGAGCGAGTTGCGAGTCGTCCACCTCGACGCGGCGCTGGCGGTGATCGACAAGCCGGCCGGCCTCGTCGTCCACTCGGCGCCCTCGCACCGGGGAACGACCTTGGTCGACGAGTTGGGCGAGCTGCTGGCGGGCGGCACCGATCCGGAGCGGCCCGGCATCGTCCACCGACTCGACAAGGAGACCAGCGGCCTGCTGGTCGTCGCTCGCGACGACGAGGCCCATGCTGCGCTTCAAGCGGCGGTGCGCCGCCGTGAGGTCGAACGCGCCTACCTGGCTCTCGCCCAGGGAAGGCTCGCCTCGCGCACCGGAACGATCGACGCGCCGATCGGACGTGCCGCGAAGCAGCGGCACCGGATGGCGGTCTCGGGTGCCGCCTCCCGCGAGGCCCGCACGCACTTCGAGGTCCTCGAGCCGCTGCGCGCGGAGACCTACCTCGAGGCTCGGCTCGAGACGGGGCGTACGCACCAGATCAGGGCTCACTTCGCGGCGATCGGTCACCCGCTGGTCGGCGACCCGACCTACGGCGGTGAGGCGCGTTACGGACTGGGGCGGCAGTTCCTGCACGCGCACCGGCTTGCCTTCGCCCATCCGGCCAGCGGTGAGGCGATGCGCTTCGAGTCCCCGCTGCCGCCAGAGCTGGAGGCGGCGCTGGAGGCGGCGCGGGCCGCCTAGGCTCGGGTTCCGGACTACACTTCGCCTTTCCAATCCGACCCCCGTCGTGACCGCCCCGGATCCTGACCGGCCATCTAGGCCGGTTCCCGGCTAGGGCGGCGGGGCTTCACCGAAGACCAAGGAGAGTTTCGACATGCCAGAGACGGGCCTCAAAGAGCTGCTGGAGGCCGGAGTTCACTTCGGCCACCAGACGCGTCGCTGGAACCCGAACATGCGCCGCTACATCTTCGGCGAGCTGGACGGGATCCACATCATTGACCTGATCCAGACCGAGGCGCTGCTGGAGAACGCCCGCCGCTTCGCCGGCGAGCTGGCCAGCGGCGGCGGCACGGTCCTTTTCGTGGGCACCAAGAAGCAGGCGCGCGGCCCGGTCAAGGAGTGGGCCGACCGCTGCAAGATGCCCTACGTCAACCAGCGCTGGCTGGGCGGCTTGCTGACCAATTTCCAGACGATCTCCGCCCGGATCTCGCGCCTGCACGAGCTGACCGGCTGGCAGGAGGAAGGCAAACTCGACCTGCTGCCGACGAAGGAGCGGATGGGGATGCAGGCCGAGTTGACCAAGCTCGAGTACAACCTCGGCGGCGTCCGCGACATGGACCGCCTGCCCGACGCCGTCTTCGTCACCGACCTCAAAACGGAGGAGATCGCGGTGCGCGAGGCGGTGCGCCTGCGGATCCCGATCATCGGCTTGGTCGACACCAACTGCGACCCAACCCCGATCGACTACGTCATCCCCGGCAACGACGACGCGATTCGCTCCTGCGACCTCGTGATCGGCACGATCGGCGCGGCAATCGACGAGGGCGCGGGTGCTTGGCGCGTGCAGGAGGAACGACGCATCGCCGTGGAGATGGAACGGCGCAAAAAAGAGGAAGAAGAGCGCAAGAAGCGCGAGGAAGAAGAGAAAGTGCGCAAGGAAGCTGAGGAGGCGGCGAAAAAAGCGGCGGAAGCTGAGGCTGCGGCCAAAGCGCAGGCCGCTGCGGCTGCGACGCCGGCGCAGCCGCCTGCAGGACAGAGCGCACCGCCCGCGGGTCCTGTCGCGGGGCAGGGCAGCCCGTCCTCGCAGGCTGCGGGCGGGCAACCCAGCCCCACGCCACCCGCGGAGGCGAAGCCGCAAGAGGCTCAGGCTGCGGCCGCTCCGGCTGCCGACCAGGCCAGTGCGGCACCGGCTGAGGCGGAGAAAGGAGCAGACAAATGAGCATCTCCGCAGCCGATGTAAAGGCCCTTAGGGATCGGACGGGGGCGGCGATGATGGATTGCAAAGCTGCTCTCGCCGACGCGGATGGGGATGTCGATCGGGCGATTGAGATTTTGCGGGTCAAGGGGCAGGCGTCGGCGGCCAAGCGCGAAGGGAGGGGGACGAGCGAGGGGGTCGTCGCCTCCTACATCCACGCCAACGACAAGGTCGGGGCGATGGTCGAGGTGCAGTGCGAGACCGACTTCGTCGCCCGCAACGAGGACTTCAAGGCGTTCGCCTACGAGGTGGCGCTGCACGTCGCCGCGACGGCGCCGCAGTACGTCTCCGCGGATGAGATCCCGGCCGAGGAGCGCGAGGCCGAGAAGCGGGTCTTCGAGGAGAAGGCGCGCGAGGACGGCAAACCCGACAACGTCGTCGAAAAGATCGTCGAGGGCCAGCTCGCCAAGTGGGCGAAGGAAGTGGCGCTGCTCGACCAGCCGCACGTCAACGCCGAGAAACACGAGTCGAAGACGATCGAGGAGCTGCGCCAGGAGCTGGCCGCTAAGACCGGCGAGAACGTTCGCGTCGCCCGCTTCGCGTATTTTCGCGTCGGCGAGTGACCCTCGACGACCAGCCCAAGTTCAGTCGCATCCTCCTGAAGCTGTCGGGTGAGGCGCTGATGGGCGACCTCTCGCACGGAACCGACGGTGCCGAGGTCGAGCGGATCGCCCGCCAGGTCGCGGGGGTGCGCAGCCGCGAGGTCGAGGTGGCGATCGTGGTCGGCGCCGGCAACATCTACCGCGGGCTCGAGGGGGCGGCGGCGGGCATGGACCGCGCCACCGGCGACTACATGGGGATGCTGGCGACGGTGCTGAACGCGCTGACGCTGCAGGACGCGCTCGAGAAGATCGGCCTGCACACCCGGGTGATGTCGGCGATCGACGTCAAGGAGGTCGCCGAGCCCTACATCCGCCGTCGCGCCATGCGGCACCTCGAGAAGGGTCGTGTGGTGATCTTCGCCGCCGGGACCGGCAACCCGTTCTTCACGACCGATACGGCGGCGGCGCTGCGCGCCCTGGAGATCCACGCCGGCGCGATCTTGATGGCCAAGAATGGCGTGGAGGGCGTCTATGACGCCGATCCCGCGACCAACCCAGGGGCGGAGTTCATCCCCGCGATCACGCACCGCGAGGCGATCGAGCGGGGGCTCAAGGTGATGGACTCGACCGCGCTCTCCCTCTGCATGGACAACGATCTGCCGATCTACGTCTTCAACATGGGGGACGAGGGGAACATAGATAGGATCGTCCGCGGCGAGAGGGTGGGCACGCTGGTATCGAGCCAGCCGCCCGGATGACGGAGGCGAGGACCCCGTGGAGCTGATAGACGAGCTGCTGGCAGACGCGAAGGACCGGATGGGCAAGTCGGTGGACTCGACTCGCGGCGAGTTGGCCACGGTGCGCACCGGCCGCGCCTCACCGCACCTGCTCGACCGGATAAGCGTCGACTACTACGGCTCGCAAACGCCCCTCAAGCAGCTCGCCAACGTCGCCACCTCCGACGCCCGGTTGCTGACCGTGACGCCCTTCGACAAGGGCGCGATCGGCGCGATCGAGAAGGCGATCCAGGACTCCGACGTTGGCCTGACGCCGAACAACGACGGCAACTTGATCCGGCTGCAGGTACCGGAGTTGACCGAGGAGCGCCGGCGCGAGATGGTCAAGGTCGTCCACGGCGTCGCCGAGGAGGGCCGGGTCGCCATCCGCAACATCCGTCGCGACACGATGCACGACCTGCGTGAGCTGAAAAAAGAGGGGGACGTCGGCGAGGACGACGAGCGCCGCGCCGAGACCGCCCTGCAGAAGCAGACCGACGAGGCGATCGGCGAGATCGACGAGCTGCTGAAGGGGAAGGAAGCGGAGATATTGGAGGTGTGACCGCCGCCGCGCGGTACGTGGCGATCATCACCGACGGCAACGGGCGCTGGGCGCAGCAGAGGGGCCTGCCGGTCGTCGAGGGCCACCGAGCTGGCGCCGACGTCGTCAAGGAACGGCTGCGCGACGCCGTCGAGCTCGGCATCGAGGAGCTGACCGTCTTCTCCTTCTCGACCGAGAACTGGTCGCGGCCGCGCGACGAGGTCGACGCGCTGATGCGCATGTTCGGCGAGCGGATCGACGCCGAGACGCCCGAGCTGCGCCAAGAAGGGGTGCGGATGCGCTTTGTCGGCCGCCGCGAGGGGGTCGCTCCCGAGCTGGTGGAGCGGATGAGCTGGGCCGAAGCCGAGACCGCCGCCAACGAGCGAATCTCCCTCTTCATCGCCTTCAACTAC
The DNA here is from genome assembly GCA_035764795.1 of Solirubrobacterales bacterium. GTDB lineage: Bacteria > Actinomycetota > Thermoleophilia > Solirubrobacterales > 70-9 > VRUE01. Next base: position 8,179 of record DASTYR010000200.1, read on the forward strand.
GGGGGGCGGGCCGAGATCCTCGACGCGGCACGTGACTTCGACGGCAGCTCCGAGGAGGACTTCCGGCGTCATCTCTACGCGCCGGAGATGAGCGATCCCGACCTCCTGATCCGCACCAGCGGCGAGCACCGCATCTCCAACTACCTGCTCTGGCAATGCGCCTACTCGGAGCTCGTCTTCCGTGACGAGCTCTGGCCGGACTTCACGCGCGAGTCGCTGGAGGCCTCGCTGGCCGAGTTCGCCGAGCGGCGGCGGCGCTTCGGCGGGAGGGTATGAGCGTGGAGACGGGCCACGGCGAGAACGAGGAACGGCGACCGCGCACGGGGGAATTCGATCGCGCGATCGACCTCTTCGAGGGGCTCGAGGACGACGCCCCGCCGAAGCGACCTGCCGAGCCGGAGCCGCGAGGGCGGCGGCGCAACGTGCTGCGCGGCGAGACCGCGCGGCGGGTCTTCGTCGCCATCCCCTGGATCGCCTTCGCGATCGCGATCACCGCCGCCGGTGGTCTGCCGTTCGCGATCGCGCTCGCCGCGGTCGGCCTGCTGTGCCTGCGCGAGTACTTTCTGATGACCGCCGAGCTGCGGCCGCTGCAGATCGCCGCCTACGTCGCCCTGACCGGGCTGCTCGTCGCCGCGCACTTCGGCGACTCCTTCCAGGTGCTGCTGGCTCTGGCGGCCGCCTTCCCGCTGTTCTTCTTCTTCGGCGCCGACCGCAAGCACCGCGACGGCGTCACCGTCTCGGTCGGCATCACCCTGCTCGGCGTCGTCTGGATCGGGCTGCCCCTGGCCCACGCGATCCTGCTGCGCGACCTACCCGACCACGGCGCCGCCCTGTTCATCGACGTGCTGGTCGGCACCTTTGCCGCCGACACCGGCGCGTACGCGACGGGGCGGATGTTCGGCTCGCACCGGATCACGCCGAACATCTCGCCGAACAAGACGCTCGAGGGCCTGATCGGCGGCTTCCTGATCGGCACGATGGGCTTCTGGTTCGCCGGCCTCTACCAAGACTGGCTGTCGGGGGTCGATGCCCTGCTGATCGGCGCCGCCGTCGCCGCCGTCGCCCCGATCGGCGATCTCTTCGCCTCCTTGATCAAGCGCGACCTGCGCCGCAAGGACACGGGCCGCCTCTTCGGGCCCCACGGCGGCCTGCTCGACCGTCTGGACGCCGTCCTCTTCACCGTCGTCGTCGGGTATTACCTGGCGCGCCTGCTGGTCTACTGACCCACGCGGCTTTCGGAACGCCCTCCCTAGACTGGCCCGAGATGAAGAAGCTGGCGATACTCGGGTCGACCGGCTCGATCGGCACCCAGGCCCTGCAGATCGTGTCTGAATCGCAGGAGCTCCAGGTGGTCGGTCTGGCAGCCGGCTCGAACTGGGCGCAGCTGCTGGAGCAGGCGCGCGAGCACGGGGTGCCGACGGTCGCCGTGGAGGACGACGAGGCGGCGGCACAAGCGGCGTCGTCGTGGAGCGGCCAGGTGCTTGCCGGCGAGCAGGGGGTGCGTGAGCTGATCGCGGCGGCCGAGCCGGACCTCGTCCTCAACGCGATGGTGGGGGCGGCGGGCCTCGGTCCGACGATCGCGGCGCTCAACGCCGGCATCGATCTCGCCCTGGCCAACAAGGAGAGCCTGGTGGTCGGCGGTGAGCTGGTCACGCAGCTGGCCGAGGCGACCGGCGCCGTGATCACGCCGGTCGACTCCGAGCACACCGCGCTGCACCAGCTGATCGCAGGGCAGCCGCCCGGCTCGGTGGAGCGGCTGGTAATCACCGCCAGCGGCGGTCCGTTTCGGGGCCGCGACCGAGCTGAGCTCGGGGACGTCTCGGTCGAGGATGCGCTGGCGCACCCGACCTGGGCGATGGGGGGGAAGATCACTATCGACTCGGCGACTCTGATGAACAAGGGTCTGGAGCTGATGGAGGCCCACCACCTCTTCGGCACCCCCTACGAGAGGATCGACGTCCTCGTCCATCCACAGTCGCTGGTCCACGGCCTCGTCCAGCTGGCCGACCGGGCGCTGCTCGCCCACATCGGCCCCAAGGACATGCGCGTGGCGATCTCCTACGCGCTACACGGCGGCCTCAGCGTCGATCTGCCGCTGGAGCCACTGGACCTGGTCGAGGTCGGTGCGCTGACCTTCGAGCCCGTCGACCTGGAGACGTTCCCGGCGCTGCGGCTCGCCCGCGACGCAGCCGTCGCCGGCGGGACCGCCCCCTGTGTGCTCAACGCCGCCAACGAGGTCGCCGTCCATGCTTTCCTCGACGGGAAGCTCGCCTTCCTCGGCATCGCCGCGGCGATCGAGGCCGTGCTCGAGGAGATGCCGGCCGAGCCGGTTGCCCACTTCGAGCAGCTGTTCGAGGTCGACGCAGAGGCGCGGCGGCGCAGCGCGGAGCGGATCGCAGGGTTGGCGAAGGTATGAACTGGCTGCTGATCTTTCTCGGCTTCTCGGCCCTGATCGTGTTGCACGAGGCAGGGCACTTCTTCGCCGCCAAGGCGACCGGGATGCGGGTCGAGCGCTTCTTCCTCTTCTTCCCGCCGAAGCTGGTCTCGATCAAGCGCGGCGAGACCGAGTACGGGATCGGCGCGATCCCGCTGGGCGGCTTCGTGAAGATCAGCGGTATGAACCCCGACGAGGAGCTGCCGCCCGAGGCGAAGGGCCGCGGCTACTACGACCAGCCCGTCTGGAAGCGGATCGTCGTGATCGGGGCCGGCCCGGCCGTCAACCTGGTGC